>CBFHRT010000061.1:0-11810 GCA_965658285.1 Puniceispirillaceae bacterium (SeqCode)
ATAGGACCCGCCGGCATTCTCGAAAAAGGCCTGGCCGGCCAGCGACGGCTCGTCAAAGGCCGGAAACTGGCTGCGGACGAATTCAACATCAAGTTCGGCGGTCATCTACCCTGCTCCGTGCGCATTTGATAATCATCGTCGTCAGGACCGATTAAGGCTGCCGGCATCCGGTCCCCATACATCGCTTACCGCATAGCCGTCGGCGAAGATATCGTCAGGATCAGTGTCGATCACCGTCTCGCCAAACCGCCAGCCGCGCCCGCTGATCCGGGGCAGCACCGCCGGTCGGCCGGCAACCTCCCCGACGCCGGTCAGCGTAACCTCAAACCGTGAGCCGATGACCGAGCGTGTGGTGATGCTCTCGCCAACCGCAATGCCCCCACGCGCATGAAGCGCGGCCAGATGCGCCGATGACCCGGTGCCGCACGGGCTGCGGTCAAGGCGACCCGGCGGCATGATGGTGGCGGTGCGCGTCTCACCCGATGGCAGCAGCTGCCTGAACATCACGTAAGCGATACCGGTGATCGCCGGAATTTCAGGATGGGTGATGTCGTTGGCATTGTTGAAGCCCGCCTTCAACGCCATGCCGATTTCGGCAAGGCGCGCCGCGTGTTCCGGCGCGATTGTCAGCCCGACCTGTCCGACATCAACCAGCGCGTAGAATACCCCGCCATAGCAGATATCAGCCGTAATCACGCCCCACGCATCGGTCTCGAGCGGCACGTCCAGCGCCTCGACATAGGCCGGCACCATGTCGAGATGAACGCGGACGCATCTGCCGTCCTTGCATTCGGCTCGGGCCGTGACAAGGCCGGCCGCCGTTTCCAGCGTCACCACCGTCTCTGGCTCGCGCATCTCGACCATGCCGCTTTCCAGCAACGCTGTCGTCACGCAGATGCTGTTCGACCCGGAACTGGCATGCGCCCGGTCAGGCTGCATGATGATGAAGGCGGCATCAGCGCGCGGATCCACAGGCGGCATCAGAAGATTGACCGAGCAGGCCGGGTTGCCGCGGGGCGCCAGCATCAGGCGTCGACGCAGCGCGCCATCACCCTCATTCAGGGCAGCAAGGCGGTCGGCAATGCTGTCGCCCGGAATATCGGGCAGGCCGTCGGTGACGACATATCCAAGCTCACCCTCGGCATGGACATTGATCATGCGGATGGGGCGACTTCCCGCCCCCGTCATGGCATCAGAGCCCGTCATTCCCCGGCCGCAGCGCGAAGGCCGCTGATCGTCGTACGCGGTGAAATGGCCTCGGTGGCGGTGACAATCTCGACAATCGCCCCCGCCGGCGCGGCGCAGGCACGCTCATATGCGGCGGCGAATTCCTCGGTACGCGTTACCCGCTCACCATGGAACCCGTACGCCGCGGCGATCGCCATATAGTCCGGATTGACGATTTCGGTCCCCGACACGCGGGCCGGATAATGCCGTTCCTGGTGCATCCTGATGGTGCCATAGCTGCTGTTGTTGATGATCAGGATCACCGGGTTCAGCCCCGACTGCAGCGCGGTGCCAAGCTCGTTCCCATTCATCTGGAAATCACCGTCACCGGCAAAGCACAGGACGAACCGCGATGGGTCATTAACCTTAGCCGCCAGTGCTGCCGGAAGGCCGAATCCCATCGACCCGCTCTGCGGGCCGAGCATGCGCTGGTCGCGGCCATAGGACAGAAACTTGTTCGGCCAGATCGAAAAATTGCCAGCCCCGTGCGTGACAATGGCGTCCGCCGGCAGCGTGTCCTGAATCAGCGCCGTGATGACGCCCATATCAACCTCCCCGGGCTGCGCTGGCGCCGTCAGGGAGGCAAGGTAGTCGGCCCGCGCCGCCTTGCACCATGCCGCGCGGTCAGCACTGTCCGGCAGCTCGATCGTCGCCAGCGCCGCCGCCATGGCGTTCGGGCCGGCATGGATTGGCAGATCGGGCGTGTAAATCTTGCCGATTTCATCATCGGAAGCGTGGCTGTGGATCAGCGTCGCCGCCATCCGCGGCGCGGTGAACAGGCTGTAACCATCGGTCGTCGCCTCGCCAAAGCGGATATTCACCGCCAGGATCAGGTCGGCCTCGCGAAGCAGCGTCTTCATATAGCCGTTCATCGCCACGCCGGCATCGCCGACATAGGCCGGGCAGCCATTATCGATGATGTCATGGAAACGGAAGGCCGCGACAACAGGAACCTCATTGGCGGCGGCGAACGCCTCGACAGCGCGCGCGGACTCCGCCTGCCAACGCGTGCCGCCAAGAAGGATGACCGGCCGTTCGGCGCCGGCAAGCCTGTCGGCGATCGCGCTGACATCCGATGCCGAAGGCGCCGGTTCCGGGATTGCCACCTCGCCGCAGGGTTCGGCGTTTGACATGGCGACGAGCATATCCTCGGGAAGCGCCACGACGACCGGGCCGGGCCGGCCGCTGAGCGCCACTGTCCAGGCACGGCTGATAATCTCGGGGACGCGGTCCACATCGTCGATTTCCACGGCCCATTTCGCAAGCGGTCCGAAGAAGGCCGTGTAATCAATCTCCTGAAATGCCTCACGACCTTTCACATTGGTTCCGACCTGTCCGACAAACAGGATCATCGGCAGCGAATCCTGCATCGCCGTATGGATGCCGACAGTGGCGTTGGTGGCGCCGGGGCCGCGCGTGACAAAACACAGACCCGGCGCACCGGTCAGCTTGCCCCACGCCGCCGCCATATAGGCAGCGCCGCCTTCCTGACGACAGAGAATGAGGTCGAAGGCATTGGCGTGGTCGACCATCGCATCAAGGACGGCAAGGTAGGATTCGCCCGGCACGCCAAAGCCCCGCGTCGCACCAAGGCCAACAAGGCTGTCCATCAACAGCTGGCCACCCGTTCTCGATCCTGCCTGCGTCACTGGCCTGTCCCCTCGCTATGTCAAAACGGATATGATGCCCTACGCCAGAACCTTGGCGACGGCGGCGGCAAAAGGCTCATGTCGGCCACCGGACAGGCCGGCGATATTGATCCGGCTGTCGCCGACAACATACATCGCATGCGCCTCGCGAAGTGTCTCGACGCTGTCCTTGTCGAGGCCAAGCCGCGAGAACATCCCGCGATGCGAGGCGATGAAATCAAACCTGTCGGTATTGCATTGCCGGCGCAGCTCGTCTGCCAGGCTCTGGCGGATCGTCAGCATGGTGTCGCGCATCTCGCCAAGCTCGGCCTCCCATTCAGCGCGGAGTGCCTTGTCGCCAAGGATGATCGCCACCAGCGCCGCCCCATGATCAGGCGCAAAGGAATAGTTCAGACGGTTCAGAACGGCGAGGTTGCGACTGACCACATCATGCTGGTCCGCGCTCTCGCAGATCACCATGGCGCAGCCGACACGGTCACGATACAGGCCGAAATTCTTCGAGCATGAAGCCGCGATCAGCATTTCGGGCACACGCGCCGCCATGGCACGCAGCCCGGCCGCGTCGGCGTCAAGGCCGTCACCAAAGCCCTGATAGGCGATATCGACGAAAGGAATGGCGCCCTTGGCAAGGATCAGGTCCGTTATCGCCTCCCACTGCGCGGCATCCAGATTGGCGCCCGTCGGGTTGTGACAACACCCATGCAACATCACGACATCCTGCGGCTTTACATCGGCAAGGTCGTGCATCATGGCGTCGAAATCGACGCTGCTGGTGGCGCCATCGAAATAGCTGTAGCTGCGCATCGGCATGCCCATATGCTTGGCGATGCCGACATGCGACGGCCAGGTGGGGTCACTCAGCCACAATGTGGCCTCGCCATTGATTTTCTTGATCGCCTCATAGAGCTGGCGAATGGCGCCGGTGCCGCCGGGAGTCTGGATCGTCGCCACACGGTCGGCGGACACGGCATCGCCAAGGACCAGTGCGCGCATGGAATCGCGGAACGCCTCGTCGCCAGCAAGTCCCTTATAGGTCTTGGTCGTCTGGCTGTTATGGAGGACCATCTCGGCCTTTTTTACCGCGCTCATGATCGGCGTGTTGCCGGCAGCATCCTTGAATACACCGACCCCGAGGTCGATCTTGCCATCGCGCGTGTCGGCGGCAAACAGCTGACCAAGGCCAAGGATGGGATCAGGGGGGACGGGCTGGAACTTCTCGAGCATGGGGAGACCTTTCAGTGGCGAGATGCGCCGGTGATTTCTGTAGTGGTGTCTGCGATCCTGTTTAGGGCATTTGGCCGGTTGCTGGCAAGTCTGCCCGAGGCATCCATGCCGCCGCCGCCCAGACCGGACGTCAACGTTTGACCTCGGGGATCAGACCGCGCGGGGCAAACCGCAAGACCAGCAGCAACACCAGACCCATCGTCAGCAGGCGCATATGCGCCGCGCTTTCAATCAGATGCAGGCGCAGCCAGTGGTCTGGCGCCATGCCGGACGTCAACGCCCCCATCAGCCACAGGCCGATGGGTTCGGCCTCGATCCAGAAGAACCAGATGATGAACCCGCCAAGAACCGCGCCCCAGTTATTGCCCGACCCGCCGATGATCACCATGACCCAGATCAAGAAGGTGAACCGCAGCGGCTGATAGGCCACCGGCGTGAACTGCCCGTCGAGTGTCGTTAGCATGGCACCGGCAACGCCGACGACGGCCGAGCCGAGTATGAACACCTGAAGATGGCGGCTGGTCACATTCTTGCCCATCGCAGCGGCGGCGGTTTCATTATCGCGAATGGCCCGCATCATCCGGCCCCAGGGCGAGCGAAGCGCGACCTCGGACAGATACAGCACGATCAGCAATACGACCGCAAAGAGACTGGCATAGCATAGCTTGACCGTGATCGAGGCCGCTGTTGCAACTTCAAAGCCCATGCCGGTTGCCCATTCCTGAAAGGCCACTGACTGATTCAGATCGACCTCATAGGGAACCGGGCGGACAAGGCCATTGACGTTCTTCACGCCGCGGGTCAGCCAGTCCTCGAATTTCAGGAAATAGATGATGATCTCGGAGATGCCCAAAGTGGCGATGGCAAGATAGTCAGAGCGCAGGCCAAGGGAGATCTTGCCAACCACCCAGGCCGCCCCGGCCGCGAAGATCCCGCCAACAAGCCAGGAAAAGATGATCGGCATGCCAAGTCCGCCCAGAAACCCGGTCTTTGACGGGTCGACAGACTCGATGGCTTCAACAGCCGGATCGATGATCATCCGCATGATGACGTAACCGACCAGCACGACAAGTCCGGTCAGCCAATAGCGGCGACGCCCCAGATGCGCTGTCCGCCGCCAGATGGCAAGCGCCGCGGTTATGGTCACAAGCGCGGCAATAACACCGCCCAGAATGCCAACACCGCCGGCTGTCCAGGCCTTGGTGACAGGCGGGACGGAGACCAGAATGGCGGCCAGCCCGCCAAGCGCGGCGAACCCCATCGTGCCAACATTGAACAGCCCGGCATAGCCCCACTGGATATTCACGCCAAGCGCCATGATCGCCGAGATCATGCACATGTTGAGCAACGCCAGCGATACATCCCAACTCTGTGTAAATCCTACAAGAGTGAGCAGTGCCGCCATCAGGCCAAACATGAAGAGATTTCGTTTCGCACCGGTCATAGGGTTTTTCCGCTGAATATGCCGGTCGGTTTTACAAGAAGGACAATCACGAGAATCACGAAGGATACCGCGAATTTGTAATCGGTCGACAGGAACTGGACCAGCGTTTCAGGCGCCATCGAGTCCGGCACCAGATAGGTCACCACCCGTTTATAGGCGAAGGTGACAAACAATTCGGAAAAGGCGATGACAAAGCCGCCGGCGATGGCGCCAATCGGATTGCCGACACCGCCGACAATGGCCGCGGCGAAGATCGGCAGCAGAAGCTGCAGATAGACAAAGGGCTTGAAACTCTTGTCCAGCCCGTACAGCGTGCCGGCGATGGTCGCCAGCGCCGCCGTCATGATCCAGGCGATCATCACAACCCGGTCCGGGTTGATCCCCGACAGCAGCGCCAGATCCTCATTGTCGGAAAAGGCACGCATCGACTTGCCGGTTCGGGTCCGGTTCAGGAACCAGAAGACAACGGCAACGGTCACGATGGCGGTCGCCACGGTGACCACCTGGGTCGTCTTGATGGCAAGCCCCTCATTCAATCCCGTCATCTGCTTGAATTCGCGCGCCTTCATGATGAAACGCTCACCATCGGTGAATTGCTGGTCACGCGGCCCGATGATCAGTCGGACGATGCCGTTATAGACGAACATCACACCGACCGAGACAATCAGGTAGAATACGCCGGAGGCTTTTTGTCGTCGGTAATAGCGATAGACAAGCCTGTCAGTGACAAGACACAGGATGATGGCGGCGAAGATGCCGACCGGCAGCGCCAGCAGGGCCGTCGGCAGCGGACCAAAGCCGATGCCGGCACCCTGCAGCCCCCAGGTAGCCAGGATCACGAACATGGTGCCAATCGCCATTGTCTCGCCATGCGCAAAATTGGAAAACCGCAGCACCGCATAGACGAGTGTCACGCCAAGCGCGCCAAGCGCCAGCTGGCTGCCATAGGCAAGGCCCGGCACGACCACGAAATTGGCCAGGATCACAAGGGCGTTCAGAACATCGCTCATCTCACCCTCCGAGGAACGCCCGCCGCACATCGGGGTCGGCCATCAAGGCCGCGCCGGTGTCGGTATAGGCGTTGCGTCCCTGCACCAGAACATAGCCACGATCGGCGATGTTCAGTGCCTGTTTGGCATTCTGTTCGACCATCAGGATGGCGATGCCGGTCTGTGCCACCTCGATGATGCGGTCGAACAGCTCGTCCATGACGATTGGCGAGACGCCCGCTGTCGGCTCGTCGAGCATCAGGATTTTCGGCTGTGTCATCAATGCCCGGCCCACCGCCACCTGCTGACGCTGGCCGCCTGACAATTCGCCTGCCGGCTGGGCGCGCTTTTCACGCAGGATCGGGAACAGATCAAAGACCTGCTGCATTGTCCCGGCAATGTCGTCGCGGCGGATGAACGCCCCCATTTCGAGATTTTCCTCGACCGTCATGCTGGTGAAGACATTGTTGTTCTGGGGCACGAAACCCATCCCCCGCAGAACGCGTTCCTGCGGCTTCAGGCCGGAAATATCCTCGCCTTCCAGCAAAACACGCCCTTCACGAAGCCCCAGCATGCCAAACATGGCCTTCATCGCGGTCGATTTGCCAGCCCCGTTCGGGCCGACAACAACGGCAATCTCGCCAGGTTCAACGCCGATGGTGCATCCATGCAGGATGTCAGCGCCGCCATAGCCACAGACCATTTCCTCGCCGACCAGAAAGCTCATGATCCCGTTCCCGCGCGTGGCCGATTCTTCAGACCTGTGCCCAGATATGCCTCGATGACATCGTCATTGGCGCGCACCTCTTCGGCGGTGCCGGTGGCAAGCACGGCGCCTTCGGCCATCACGATGACCGGATCGCACAGCCGCGAGATGAATTCCATATCATGCTCGATCATGCAGAATGTGTAGCCGCGTTCGCGGTTGAGCCGCAGGATCGCATCACCGATGGTACGCAGCAGCGTCCTGTTCACGCCGGCCCCGACCTCGTCAAGAAACACGATCTTGGCATCGACCATCATCGTGCGGCCAAGCTCCAGCAGCTTTTTCTGCCCACCCGACAGATTGCCGGCAAGTTCATCTGCCACCTGACTGATCTCGAGGAACTCGATCACCTCATCGGCCTTGCGGCGAAGCTCCACTTCCTCGGCGCGGACCTTGCCGGGACGCAGCCACGCATCAACAAGCCGTTCCCCGGACTGGCCACCCGGCACCAGCATCAGGTTCTCGCGCACGGTCAGTGTTGAAAATTCATGGGCAATCTGGAAGGTCCGCAACATGCCCCTCGCGAAGAGTTCATGTGGCGGCAGACCGGTAATGTCCACACCATCCAACAGCACGCGTCCGGAGGTAGGGCGATACAGACCGGCAATCACATTGAAGAGGGTCGTCTTGCCGGCACCGTTCGGGCCAATCAATCCGGTGATCGAGCCTGGCACGATCGACAGCGAGACGTCGTTGACGGCCCTGATGCCTCCAAAATGCTTGGAAAGGTTTTCAACAACAATCATGCGGCACCGGCACAGGCATCACGGCAGACAGGTAGCAAAGACAGGACAGATAAAAGAAACACGGCCCGGACATGACATCCGGGCCGTTGATATGTTTGGCAAACCTAGCGATAGCCGACGGTTGTGTTCTCGCCGCCCTTGACCAGGATTTCACGATAATTGCCAGCCGACTCACCGTCACCGATCAATTCCACGGCCGAAGCGCCGACATAGTCGACGTCGCCACCATCGGCGATGATCTTCAATGCCTTGGCAAGCTCACCCGGGTAAATCTCCTCACCAGGGGCGTTCGCCACCATCATGACCTTGTTCTTATAGACATTGGCGTCTGTCGAACCGGCAGCCTGCATGGCGAGCAACAGCAACGCTGCGGCGTCATATGATTCCGCGGCAAACGGTCCGGCCGCAAATCCGTTCGCAGCAGCCATATCCGCAAGCTTTGCCGCGCCCGGGCTATCGGTTCCGGGAACGATGCCGATCGCACCGTCAAGGTCGGGGCCAATGGCCGTCGGCAGGTTCGGGCCAATCATGCCGTCCGGCAGGAAGAACATGTCGAAAGCACCTGAGTCGAGCGAGGCCTGGATAATGCCCTTACCGCCCTGATCCTGATAACCCGCCACGATAAGGATGTCGCCGCCGGCCTGTGCCAGAGCGCCGACTTCGGCGCCGTAATCCGCCTTGCCATCTTCATGCGCGGCGTTGATGGTGACGGTACCACCGGACGCCACGAAATTCGTCTCGATGCTGTCGGCAAGACCCTTGCCATAGTCATTGTTCGTGTAGGTGATCGCCGCCGACTTGAAACCCTTTTCATTGAGCATGTCAGCAATGACCTGCCCCTGCCTTGCATCGGACGGGGCCGTACGGAAGAACAGATCATTGTCTTCCAGATCCGACAGACGCGGCGAGGTAGCCGATGGTGAAATCATCGCCACCCCCTTGGCCATCGCGACGTTCTCGAGGATCGAGGTTGTCGCGCCGGAGCAGAGCGCCCCCATGATGCCGTTGACATTGTCGGACGTGATCGCCCGCTCGGCCAGCGCAATCGCCGCGCCCGAGTCGATACAGGTTGAATCACCCCGAACAGGCGTAACACTGTGCCCGCCAAGGAGCGCACCGGAATCGCTGACCTCCTTGATGGCGAGTTCCGCCGCCGCCGCCATGTCTGGGGCAATCGATTCAGCCGGACCGGTGAAGCCGAGCAATACGCCGATCTTCACCTCTGCGGCCAGGGCAGGTGTCGCAACAAGCGCCGACGCCACGGCCGCCATAAACAATTTCTTCATCAGGACCTCCAAAAGTGATGAGAATACCGAGACGCAAGTAAAGGACAGGAGGCCGCGGCAAGGCAAGCGGGAATCCGCCCCATTCGGGCGGCATAACGACCAGAACCCGTTATCCGTCACCTGCAGGACGGTTTATGCCTGCTTCGGATACCCCAATGTTTTCAACGCCACAGCGATTTCATCGAGGATAACAGGGTCGTCGATCGTCGCCGGCATGTTCCATTCAACGCCATCGGCGATCTTCGCCATCGTACCGCGCAACACCTTGCCGGATCTTGTTTTCGGCAGCCGATCGATGGCGACAACGAGGTTGAAGGCCGACACCCGCCCGACTCGCGTCTTCACAAGATCTATGGCCTCGGCGCAGACCTGCTCAACGGGCTTCACGCACTTCGGATAAAGGCAGATCAGCCCCAGCGGCAATTGTCCCTTCAATTCGTCGGCAACCCCGATGACCGCGCATTCAGCAACATCGGGATGTTCGGCCAGCACCTCTTCCAGCTGGCCGGTCGATAGCCGGTGTCCGGCCACATTGATAACATCATCAGTGCGCGCCATGATGTAGAGATAACCGTCCTCATCCTTGTAGCCGGCGTCACCTGTCTCGTAATAGCCCGGGAAGGTGGTCAGATATTTCTCGATAAAGGCCGCATCGGCACCCCATATCGTAGGCAGGCAGGATGGCGGCAGCGGCAGCCTGACGGCAATGGCGCCAAGCTCATTCGGCGCACGTACGGTGCCATCCTCGGCAAGGATATCGATTTCATAGCCGGGCATCGGCACCGAGGGCGAGCCAAGCTTTACCGGCAGCGTTTCAATGCCGACCGGATTGGCGCAGATCGCCCAACCGGTTTCAGTCTGCCACCAATGGTCGATCACCGGCACGCCAAGCTTGTCCTGCGCCCAGATGATGGTGTCAGGGTCGGCGCGTTCGCCGGCAAGGAACAGATGTTTCAGCGTCGAGGTGTCATATTGTTTCAGGAATTCGCCGTCAGGATCGGCACGCTTGATCGCCCGGAAGGCGGTTGGCGCGGTGAACAGCACCTTGACCCGATGATCCCGGATCACCCGCCAGAACACCCCGGCATCCGGGGTGCCGATGGGTTTGCCCTCAAACAGCACGGTCGAACATCCCGCGATCAGCGGCGCGTAAACGATATAGGAATGCCCGACCACCCAGCCGATGTCCGACGCCGCCCAGTAGACGTCGCCGGGGTTGATGTCATAGATGTTCGGCATCGACCATTGCAGCGCCACCGCATGCCCGCCATTGTCGCGCACCACGCCCTTTGGCTGGCCGGTCGTCCCGGACGTGTAGAGGATATAGAGCGGGTCGGTCGCCTTGACCGGCACCGGCGCCACCTCATCAACGCCCTCATGCGCCGCGTGCCATTCCTGATCGCGCCCGTCGACAAGATCGGCCACCAGCGCCTCGCGCTGATAGATCACGCAGGAATCCGGCTTGTGTGTGGACAGCTCGATCGCCTCATCCAGAAGCGGCTTGTAGGCGACAATGCGGTTCGGTTCATGCCCGCAGGACGCGCTGATGATGGCCTTTGGCGTTGCGTCATCGATCCGCTTGGCAAGCTCGGCGGCGGCAAATCCGCCAAAGACAACCGAATGCACCGCGCCAAGCCGCGCGCATCCCAGCATCGCGATCACCGCCTCGGGGATCATCGGCATATAGATGATGACGCGGTCACCGGCGCCGACACCAAGCCGCCGCAACATGCCGGCAAAGCGCGCCGTGGCGGTCTGCAACTCGGCATAGGTCAGGCACGCCGCGCTGCCGGTGATCGGCGAGTCGTAGATGATCGCCTTCTGCGCGCCTCGTCCGGCGGCAACATGCCGGTCGACAGCATTGTGACAGGTGTTCATCTCGCCATCGGGAAACCAGCGATGGAATGGTGGCGCGGATGACTCAAGCGCCCGCGTTGGTGCCTTGTGCCAGTCGATGCCATTGGCGGCCTGCATCCAGAAGGCCGCGATGTCGGCCTGCGCCCTGTCATAAAGATCCTGATAACCCGCCATTACCCTGTCCCCCACCGTGTGACGCCAGCTCTGTTCCGTGGCCCAATACTAGCCGCAAATCCATATCTGGCAAAAGCCCTACAGATTGCCGCCCGGCGCCTCTTCACAAGTCCGTGATAGCGCCCGGATATTCCCCCCTTTCCTTGGTCGGCTTGGTTTCACTCGGTAGATTGGATTGAAGACACTTCATTTGAGGGGAAGAGATGCCCATTACCCGGCATGTCGCCGACATGATCACTTCGGCGCGCCTGTTGATCGATTCGGTCAGCGTTACTGAGGCGGCTGACTTACAACGGCTTGATGCCGCCACCATGATTGATCTTCGTGACATCCGCGAGTTGCGGAAAGTGGGGCTTATACCCGACGCATTTCACGCGCCGCGCGGCATGCTCGAATTCTGGGCCGATCCGGACAGCCCCTATCACAAATCAATTTTTCACACCGACAA
>CBFHRT010000062.1:0-11649 GCA_965658285.1 Puniceispirillaceae bacterium (SeqCode)
ACCGTCAGGCCTGTTTCACCGTCAGGCCTGCTCCGCCGTCAGGCCCGTTACACCGTCAATATGGTGCAGCCTGTCGTCTGGCGGGCGGCGAGGGCCGCATGCACCTCGGCGACAGTCTCCAGCGGCGCGCGTTTGTTGATACTGACCGTCAGCGTGCCGTCAGCGACCTTGGCGAACATGTCGGCGCTGGCCGATTCCAGCCAGTCACGCTCGGTCGCGAAATGGAACAGCGTCGGCCGCGTCAGATAGAGCGAGCCTATGGCAAGATCCTTGATCTGGAAATCGGCATAGGCGCCGGATGACTGGCCGAAATTGACCACCGTGCCATGCCGGCGGGCGCATTTCAGGCTTTTCGCCATAGTGTCGTTGCCAACCGAATCATAGACGACATCGACCCCCGCGCCGTCGGTGAGTTTCATCACCTCTTCCTCGAAATCCTGGCTTCGATAGTCGATCACATGGTCATAGCCATTGGCCTTCGCCAGCGCGCATTTCTCGGCCCCGCCGGCGGTGCCGATGGTTCTCGCGCCAAGCGCTTTCAGCCACTGGCCAGCCAGCAAGCCGACACCGCCGGCGGCGGCATGGAACAGCACCGTATCGCCCGCACCGACGGCGTAGCTTCGCGATGTCAGATAGGCAACCGTCAGACCTTTCAGCATGATGGCGGCGGCGATGTCGCTGGCGATGGCGTCGGGAAGCCTGACCACCATATCGGCGTTGATCGCCCGGTGCGTGGCATAGGCCCCGTTCGGCAGCGTATAGGCAACACGGTCACCAACCGCCAGATGCGTCACGTCCGCGCCGACGGCGGTAACGATGCCGGCACCCTCGCTGCCAAGCACAAGATCCTTGTCGACAGGCCAGGGATAGGCGCCACTGCGGATATAGATATCGAGGAAATTGACGCCAATGGCCTGATGCTCGATCACCACCTCACCGGCCGCCGGGGCAATGTCCCCGATCTCGATCCGGTGAATGACCTCTGCCCCGCCGGGCATCTCTGCCGCCATTGCATATCCCATCTGCATCTCCATTCTCGCAGCTGCGCCGACACTGGCCGGCCTGTTTTCATGGTGGGCAACATATGGGGCGCGTGCTACCTGTTGTCCAGAAACATCATCCTGTTCGACAGCCTGCACATGACAATTACCGCCTCCCCCGATTCCGGCCCTGATCACATTCCCCGAAAGATCGCCTGATGCCAGCACCAACATCCGGACCCGCCACCCTCGACTGGGGTTTGCTGGCGGCGCTTGGCCTGATCTGGGGCGCCGCGTTCCTTGGTGTGGAGGTGGCGCTTGGCAGTCTGCCGCCCTTATGGGTGGCGGCCGGGCGGATCTCGCTGGCGGCGCTGCTTCTTGTCGCGGTGGCGTATCTGACGGGCGAAGGCCTTCCCGGCTTCCGCACCGCCATCCAGCGCCGGATCTGGCTGCACTGCCTTGGCATGGGGCTGTTCACCAACGCCATTCCGTTCAGCCTGCTGTCATGGGGCCAGCAGGTTGTTACGTCCAGTTTTGCCGGCATCACGATGGCGGTGGTGCCGCTGTTCGTGCTGCCGCTGAGCCATTTCCTGATTCCGGGCGAGCGGCTGAGCCTCGCCCGGGTGATCGGGTTTCTGACCGGATTCAGCGGGGTGGTGCTGCTTGTCGGGGGTGACAGGCTGTTTGTGCCGTCCGGAACCGGTGGCAGCCTGATGATGCTGACAGCGCAACTGGCCTGCGTCGGGGCAAGCTGCTGCTATGCCTGCGGGTCGATCATCACAAGGCTGTGCCCGCCTGTCGGCACGCTGAGTTTCGCCGCTGCCGGGCTGCTTTGTGCCAGCATCGCCATCCTGCCACTGGCCTTTTTTGTTCATGGTGTGCCAAGCGAGGTCAGCCTTGCCAGCTGGTCCGGCATGGTGTTCCTGGCGCTGCTGCCAACCGGATTGGCGACCATCCTGCTGACCATCATCGTCCGGCGCGCCGGCCCGCCTTTCCTGGCGCTTGTCAACTATCAGGTGCCGGTATGGGCGGTGCTGATCGGTGTCAGCATTCTTGGTGAAGCGATTCCCGGCCATTTCGTGATGGCGCTGGTGACAATCCTGATCGGGCTGGCGATCTCGCAGCGGCTGCACCGGGTGAAAGCCGCCTGACGCCGCCGATCAGATATCGGACCTCATACCGCGTCGAAATCCACCGTGACGCTATCCGTTTTCGGACGCGCCTGACAGGACAGGATGAAGCCTGCCTCCATCTCCCAAGGTTCAAGCGAGTAATTCGCGTCCATATCGACCTCGCCGGTGACAAGCCGGCAGCGGCAGGTACAGCACATGCCGGCCTCGCAGGAATAGGGAAGCTCCATCCCGGCGGCTTTACCAGCGGCAAGAATCGTCTGGCGCGCCGGGTCCATCGCAAAGCTGCGGGTGATGCCGTCGGCCCGCAATTCGACCTGGCAGTTGCCGTCCGGTGTATCAACGTCACGCGACTTGTCCGCCGTCACCGGCGGCATCCTCACACCGGACGGCGGCGGCGCCGGGGTGAAATGTTCGGTCGCGATCCGGCCGTCTTCCATGCCGGCAGCGACAAGCGCGGCACGGCAGTCGGTCATCATGCTGTCGGGCCCGCACAGATAGGCGGCCGTCAGCTGCGGCGGCGTGATCAGCCCGGCATCGACGAGCGATGCAATCTTGCCGGCATCGACACGGCCGTTCAGCAAATCCGCATCACGCGGCTCGCGCGACAGCACATGCACAACCCGGCAGCGGTCAAGATAGCGGTCCTTCAGATCCTCCACCCGGTCGCGAAACATGATCGAGGCGGTGTTGCGATTACCATAGACAAGCGTCACTCTGGTGCCGGGATGGCCGGTCGCCAGCGCGGTTTCGGCAATCGACAGGATCGGCGTGACCCCCGACCCGGCGGCCAGCAGCAGGATATCGCCCGCCGCGCCATCACCCGCCGCATCGTCATTCTGGTTAGCATAGATGAAACGCCCCTGCGGCGTCATCACATCGATGCTGTCACCAACCGCGAGAGTGGCCAGCGCGTGGGTGGAGAACCGTCCACCCTCGACATGCTTGATGCCGACCCCCAGCATGCCGCCATGCGGCGGCGTGCAGATCGAATAGGGGCGGCGCACCTCCTCGCCGTCGATATCGGCGCGAAGTGTCAGATACTGTCCGGGAAGAAAGCGGTAGGAGTCGGCAAGATCGTCAGGCACGGCAAAGCCAAGCACCACGGCGAAATCACCGAACCGCTCAACATGGCTGATCGTGAGTTGATGGAATTTTGGTGTCATGCTGGGGGTATCATGCTGGGGGTGTCATCTCAGAGGCATTTGAAATAGTCGAAGGGCTCGCGGCAGGACAGGCAGCGATATTGCGCCTTGCAGGCGGTGGCACCAAAGGCCGACAACTCGGTTGTATCAAGGCTGTCACAGCGCGGACAGGCCACCTGCGGGCGGGCGAAATAGGCGTCATCATCGGCCTGCGAATCGACCTGCGCATGGGCCCGTGAGTCGGCCCGTGAGTCGGCCTGGCGCAGCGGCGGCGCAATACCGGCGTCTTTCAGCTTTTCGCGGCCAGCCGGGGTGATCCAGTCGGTTGTCCAGGCCGGCGCCAGCACCCGCCGCACCCGCACATCATGCCCGGCCTCGGCAACCGCGGTCTCGATGGCAAGCTCGATGGCCAATGTCGCCGGGCAGGCCGAATAGGTGGGGGTGACGTCAATTTCGACAGAGCCGCCATCCCGCCGCACATCGCGAATGATGCCAAGATCACCGACCGTCACCACGACAAGTTCCGGGTCCGGCACCGATTCGGCGATGCGGCGTATGGCGGCCAGCGTCGCGACGCTGTCGATGTCGCGCACGGCTACCATGTCTGCCCCGGATAGGCCCGCTGCATGAACTGCATCTCGGCCAGCAGATGGCCAAGCACCTCGCCATGCCGGCCGGTGCGCCCGCCGGAAATGCCGGCGGCAACCGCGAGCGGTGGCAGCTGCGCCATCGTGAATGTGCGGGCAACCGTGCTGTCGAACGCCGCCCTGACGGTGGCCGGATCCGGCAGCAGACCGGCCGCGACAAGGCGTTCCGTTATCTCGTCGCTCTCGAACATCTCGCCGATATAAGGGGCCAGATCATCAAGCGCTGCCATCATCCGGCGGGCGCTTTCATCAGTGCCATCGCCAAGGCGGATCACCCATTCGCCGCTGTGCCGGACATGATAGGCCATTTCCTTGACCGCCTTGCCGGCATGGTCGGCAAGCCGCGCATCGGACGCGCCGGTCAGCCCGTCCCACAGCGGGTGCATCCAGGCCGCGAACAGGAACTGGCGCAGGATGGTGAAGGCGAAATCACCATTCGGCCGTTCGACCATCAGCATATGACGGAATTCCGTGCCATCGCGCAGGAAAGCGTAATCATCCTCGCCGCGGCCACCACCCTCGATCTCGGCGGCATAGCCATAGCACATCCGCGCCGTCCCGATCAGGTCCAGCGCCATGTTCGGCAGTGCCAGATCCTCTTCCAGCATCGGCGCATGGCCGCACCATTCGCTGAGCCTGTGGCCAAGAATCAGATGGTCATCTCCGATCCGCAGCAGCAGTGCCAGAAGATCGCCCTCGGGATCATTGGCGGCATCATTGCCAAGATCAATTGCGGGATCATTGGCGGGATCATTGGCGCGTTCGTCACGGCCGGCCATCACATATGGCCCACATCATCGGGAATGTCATAGAAGGACGGGTGCCGGTAGGCCTTCGATGTTGACGGCTCGAAATTCTCGTCCCGCTGGTCCGGGTCGGAGGCGGTGATGCTGGCTGACGGCACAACCCAGATCGAGACACCTTCGCCGCGGCGGGTATAGACATCGCGCGCCGCCTGCACCGCCATCACCTCGTCACTGGCATGGACCGAGCCGACATGACTGTGAGCAAGGCCGGTCCGCGGGCGAATGAACACCTCCCATAGTGGCATCAGATTCCGGGGTATCGGGTTCTGGACCATCGGATCCGGCGCATCAACGCTCATGAGATATCTCCCCCCTCATTCTGCTGCCCCTCATTCTGCCGCCTCTCATTCTGCTGCCTGGGCCTGCCGTTTGGCGGCATGCGCCAGCGCCGCCTCGCGCACCCACGCGCCGTCATCCCAGGCCTTGCGACGGGCGGCGACGCGTTCGCGATTCATCGGGCCGTTGCCCTTGACGACGCGCCAGAATTCATCCCAGTCGATGGCGCCGAAATCATAGCTTTGCCGCTCTTCATTCCATGCCAGATCGGAGTCGGGGATGGTCAGCCCCAGAAATTCGGCCTGCGGCACGGTGGCATCGACAAATTTCTGACGAAGCTCATCATTGGTGAAGCGCTTGATCTTCCATTTCACCGACTGGTCGGTGTTGCGCGATTCGCTGTCCGGCGGACCGAACATCATCAGCACCGGCTGCCAGAACCGGTTCAGCGATTCCTGCGCCATCGCCTTTTGTTCCGGTGAGCCTTGCGCCAGCGTCATGACGATTTCATAGCCCTGGCGCTGGTGAAAGCTTTCCTCCTTGCAGATGCGGATCATCGCCCGCGCATAGGGGCCGTAGGAACAACGGCAGAGCGGGATCTGGTTCATGATCGCGGCGCCGTCGACAAGCCAGCCAATGGTGCCGATATCGGCCCAGCTCAGCGTCGGGTAATTGAAGATCGAGGAATATTTCGCCGTCCCGTCAATCAGCTCCTCGGTCATCTGTTCGCGGCTGACGCCAAGCGTCTCGGCAGCGGAATAAAGATACAGGCCATGCCCGCCTTCATCCTGAACCTTGGCCAGAAGCGAGGCCTTGCGGCGAAGTGACGGTGCGCGGGTGATCCAGTTGCCCTCGGGAAGCATGCCGACAATTTCGGAATGTGCATGCTGACCGATCTGCCTGACAAGCGTGCGGCGATAGCCTTCCGGCATCTCGTCATTCGGCTCGATCTTCTGCTCATCATCGATCCGTGCCTGAAAACGGGCAAGAAACTCGTCATCCTCGACAGTGCGCCCGTCGGCGCCAATCAGTCCCTGCGAATACATTGCGGTTGGTCCTTTCCAGTGCAGATGGCCGCCTTAGATTGCAACCATTGTCAGCAATTCATAGCGCGCCACAAGGTCATCCTCATGGTCACGGAGTTCAACATGCCAGCGCACCTCGCCATATTCATCGGTGCGTCTGGTCTTGCGCTTGACCGTCAGATGGACGGTGATGTCGGTGCCGGGGGTGACCGGCTTCTCGAAACTCAGCGCGTTCAGCCCGGTATTGGCCAGTACTGGCCCCGGCGCCGGTTCGACAAACATCCCGGCGGCAAAGCTGAGCAGAAGATAGCCATGCGCGACGATGCCCGGGAAGAACGGGTTCGCCGCCGCCGCCGCGGCGTCCGTGTGCGCATAGAAACCGTCACCCGTGAAATCGGCGAAATGCGCGATATCCTCGGCACTAATCCTGCGCGGCGGGGTGACCAGGGTCTCGCCAAGCGCCAGATCGCCGAACCGGCGGCGGAACGGATGCGCCGGCCCTTCATGCGTCGGGCTGCCGGCAAGCCAGGTTTCACCGGCGGATGACAACAAGGCTGGCGGGCCCTGCAGGGCGGTGCGCTGCATGTAATGCTTGACCGCGCGGATGCCGCCAAGTTCCTCACTGCCGCCGGCGCGCCCCGGACCGCCATGCACCATATGCGGCAGTGGCGAGCCATGGCCGGTGGCCTCGGCCATCGAATCGCGGTTGTTGAAATAGAGCCTGCCATGATGGCTGGCGCTGGCGGCGACGAACCGGTGCGCCAACGACGCATCGCGCGTCACCACCGAGGTGACAAGCGCCCCGCCGCCACGGTTGGCCAGCGTTGCCGCATGATCGGCATCGCGGTAAGGCATCAGGCAGGCGACCGGCCCGAAGGCCTCCTTTTCATGAAGATGGATTGCGGCATCGGGGTCGGCGCAGTCAAAGATCGTCGGCGCCACCCAGGCACCACCATCAAGGCCCTCGCCGGTCAGACGTGGTGCCGCACCGCCGATGATGCAGCGGGCCTCATCGGCGAACAGCGCGCATGTACCAAGGACATCCTGTTTCTGGCCAGCCCCGGCAAGCGCCCCCATGCCGACCTCCTGCAGGCGCGGATCGCCAAGCGTCACCTCGCCAAGTCGGGCCGCCAGCGCCTCGGCAATCGGACCACGAAGCGGCGCTGGCACCAGGATTCGTCGCACGGCGGTGCATTTCTGGCCTGCCTTGGCGGTGATTTCGGTCACCACCTCTTTCACGAACAGATCGAACTCCGGGTCACCGACGGCAACATCACCGCCAAGGATGGTGGCGTTCAGACTGTCCTGTTCGGCGGCAAACCTGACCGAGTTGCGAAGCAGATTTTGCGTGCCGCGAAGCGCCAGCGCGGTATCGGCCGATCCGGTGAAGCTGACAGCATCCTGCGGGCCAAGCTCGTCAAGCAACGGGCCAAGCCTGCCGGAGACAAACTGCACCGCGCCGTCCGGAAGACAGCCCGATTCCAGGATCATGCGAAACGCCGCTTCGGCAACATAGCCGGTCACCGTCGCCGGCTTGACGATCGCCGGCATGCCGGCAAGCAGGGTCGGGGCCAGCTTTTCCAGCATGCCCCAGACCGGGAAATTGAACGCATTGATATGAACCGCGACACCCTGCAGCGGGGTGCAGACATGCTGGCCGACGAAACTGCCACCGCGCGACAGCATCTCGACATCGCCATCGAGATAGACATGCGAATCCGGCATCTCGCGCCGCCCCTTCGAGGCGAAGACGAACATCGTGCCGATGCCGCCATCAATATCGATCCAGCTGTCGGATTTTGTCGCACCGGTGAGATAGGACAACTCATAAAGCTCGGCCTTGCGGGTCGACAGATATTGCGCCAGCGCCTTCAGCATGCGGGCCCGGTCATGGAAACTCATCGCGCGGAGCGCCGGCCCGCCATGCGCCAGCGCATGATGGTACATCGCCATGACGTCAGGCGCACCGGTGCCGGCATGGCCGATCACCGCGCCGGTACAGGCGTTATGCAGCGGTGCCAGACCGGATTCCGGTGTCACCCACTTTCCGGCAACAAATGACTGGACCTGCATCAGGCTCATAACCTGCTCTCTTTCCTCCAAGACGGCCGGTCGGGCATCCTGTAACCCACCGTCGCTATGTTTCTTTCTATTATTGACCGACCGGTCAGTCTATGTAAAGCCATAACCGATGTTCCTGCACAGTCCGGCTGCCTATGAAGCATTTTTTGCTGGTCAGAAACGGGGCCGTTTGCCTAGGCTTTGGGCCTGCAGTGGAGACAGCTTATGAGTGACACCATTCTTGTGACGACAGACGGGCCCCTCCGGGTGATCACGTTGAACCGGCCGGACAAGCTCAACGCCTTCACAGAGGAGATGCATATCGCCTTTCGCGCGGCGCTTGCGGCGGCGCGGGATGATGCTGCCTGCCGCGCGGTTCTGCTGACCGGCGCCGGCCGCGGTTTCTGCGCCGGGCAGGATCTTGGTGACCGCGACCCGGCGAAAGGCGATGTGCCGGACCTTGGCGAGACACTTCGCAATTTCTTCAATCCGAATATCAGGCTGATCCGCGACATGCCGAAACCAACCATCGCCGCGGTGAATGGCGCGGCGGCCGGTGCCGGGGCCAATATCGCGCTGGCCTGCGATATCGTTCTGGCCGCACGAAGTGCGAAATTCCTGCAGGCCTTCGCCCGCATCGGGCTGATCCCGGATGCCGGCGGCAGCTGGGCGCTGACCCGCCTTGTCGGGCCGGCGCGGGCGCGGGCACTGGCGATGCTGGCCGAACCGCTGCCGGCCGAAACGGCCGCCGAATGGGGGCTGATCTGGAAGGCTGTCGATGATGACGATCTGATGGCAGAGGCGCGGGATCTGGCAAGCAAGCTTGCCAACGGCCCGACCACCGGCCTCACTTTGACCAAGCAAGCGATCCAGGCAGCGACGGAAAACACGCTTGAGGAACAGCTTGAGCTTGAGGCCGAGTTGCAGTCGCGCGCCGGTGCCACCAACGATTATCGTGAAGGTGTGACCGCCTTTCTTGAAAAGCGCCCTCCCCATTTCACTGGAAGCTGACCCCGTTTCATAGGAATCTGACCCCGTTTCACTGGAATTTTAATTTCACCGCCGTGCCATGATCTTTGACCTGACAAGACTCCCCGATGATTTCATCGACAACCCGCACCCGCATTATGCGGCGCTGCGTGAACGTGACCCGGTCTATGAAATGCCGGGGGGCGGGCTGTTCCTGTCACGCCATGCCGATCTCGTGCGCGTCTACAAGGACCGCAAGACCTTCTCATCCGACAAGAAGATCGAGTTCTATCCGAAATTTGGTGACTCGCTTCTCTATCAGCATCACACAACCTCGCTCGTCTTCAATGACGCACCGCTGCACACCCGCGTGCGGCGGGCCATTGCCGGTGCCCTTGCGCCGCGCGCCATCGCCGGCATGGATGTTGTCGTGCAACAGCTTGTCGACAGACTGATCGAGGACCTTGCGGCGCGCCGACAGGCCGACAAACCAATCGACGCGGTGGCGCATTTCGCGCAGAACATCCCGATCGAGGTGATTGGCAATCTTCTGGCCATCCCGCGCGCCGAACGAGAACCACTTCGCGACTGGTCGCTGGCCATTCTCGGCGCGCTGGAGCCTGAGATCTCTCCGCAGCAATTCGATGCCGGCGAAAACGCCGTCCACGCGTTTCTCGCCTATCTGGAAGCGCTTGTCGCGCGGCGGCGCGCCGAGGATCTGGAGGCGGCCAGCGATATCATGGCCCGGCTGATCCGCGAGACCTTTGAGGCTGGCGAGGATGCCAACCTGTTGCCGCATGAGCTGCTTCAGAACTGCATCTTCATCCTCAATGCCGGCCATGAGACGACGACCAACCTGATCTGTTCGGGGATCTTCCTGCTGGCGCAGCGCCCGCAGATCGTCGCCCGGCTTGCGGAGGATCCAGCATTATGGCCGGCCGCCATCGAGGAAATCCTGCGGATGGAAAGCCCGAACCAGCTTGGCAACAGGCGGGCCGTGGCCGATTTCGAGATGGATGGCAGAATCTGGCCTGCCGGCACCCTGATCACGCTTGGCATGGGTGCCGCCAACCGCGACCCGGCGGTATTCGACCGGCCTGACGAATTCCGCCTCGACCGCGGCGACAATCCGCATCTTGCCTTTGCCGGCGGGGTGCATGTCTGCGCTGGCAACAGCATCGCGCGGATCGAGGGCCAGATCGCGCTGGCCAGCCTGTTCCGCCGCTGGCCGGACCTGATGATAGCGGACGGCATGCGCCGCTCACCGCGTGTGCGCTTCCGCGGCTTTGAAGTCATGCCGCTGACGCTGGCTGACGGGGCATGAGGGCACTGGACTTTCCGCGGTGAAGCAGGGCATGTTGACGGGTCACGAATACAGGGCACGAATACAGGGCACGAATACAGGGCCGGAATACAGGGCCGGAATACAGGGCCGGAAGGGGAACAGGTGATGGACAAGCGCAATCTTATTGTGATGGTGAAATGCGAGATCGGGCGCACCTATGATGTCGCGGCGACGCTGGCCGACCTTCCCGAGGCGCCGATCGTCTATTCAACCTCCGGCGACTATGACCTGTTCACCATGTTCAGGCTCGATAACAATGATGATATCGGCCACTATGTCTGCGAGAGCATCCAGAAAGTGGACGGTGTCCGCGACACCAACACCATCGTCTGCTTCAACCCGTTCACCAAGGATCGGGGCATCTGAGTGATGCCGACAGATACTGCGTCAGCACCCCCCTATGAGGGCGTCTGGCTCGAGGCCTTTACCGAACTTTTCACCCTGTGCGGGGCGCATGCCGACGAGACCATAACCCTGCTCACGGAAACGCAGAGCCGGCAGATCAATATCGATCTGGCGCGTGACGCCCTGGCTGGCATGCAGCTGGCGCACCGGACCATCACCGTGCCAAGCAAACAGCCAGCTTCCGGCCCGATCATCAGGTCCACCGGTGCCTCGACAGCGCTGACCGGCGAGGATGAAGCTGTCCGCAAGCTGTGCGCCTCGGACCTCGTCATCGACCTCACGGTCGAGGGGCTGATGCATGCCCCTGAGACCGCCGGCATCCTGAAATCCGGCGCGCGGATCATGACGATCTCGAACGAGCATCCGGACATTCTGGCGCGGCTTCGCCCCGACCCGGCGATGAAGCAGATTGTCCGCGAGGCCGTTGCCGCCTGCCGCGCCGCCAGCATGATGAACGTCACCTCGCCCGCCGGCACCGACCTGACCGTGACGATGACCGACATTCCGACGGTGGGCGTCTGGGGATGGACCGACAGGCCCGGCACATTGGCGCATTGGCCCGGCGGCCTTGTCGTCAGCTTTCCGCGCCAGGCAAGCTGCAACGGCACCATCATCTTTGCCCCCGGCGATATAAACCTGACCTTCAAACGCTATTTTGAAAGCGAGGTGCGCTGCGTGATTCGTGATGATTTCATCACCGAGATCAACGGCGATGGCACCGATGCCCAGCTGATGAAACGCTATCTTGACGGCTTCAACGATCCGCTTGCCTTTGCCACCAGCCATGTTGGCTGGGGACTCAATCCGGCGGCGCGGTATGAGGCGCTGACAATGTATGACAAGGCCGATTTGAATGGCAC
>CBFHRT010000063.1:0-11603 GCA_965658285.1 Puniceispirillaceae bacterium (SeqCode)
GCGCGCATCGATGGCGACAGCGTGGCACTGGTCAAGCGCGCCAACCGGCCGCGCGCCATGATCAAGCAGGCTTCGCAGCACCGTGCCGGTATTGTGCGGTGTTCCCCGCACCAGGAAATTCCGCGCCGCCTCGCCCCACCCTTCGGCAAGCCAGTCGAGATTGGCCTCGAACCCGCCAGCGGTGGTGATCACCTTCTTGGCCTGCAGGTCCCGGCCATCGGCCAGCGTGACGCCGTCGCAATAACCATCATCCATCCGCAGGGTTGTTACTTCCGTCTCATAAAGGAAGCTGACGCCAAGCCCCTCGGCGTGGCGGCACAGGCTGTTCAGCAAGGCCCGGCCACCACCAAGAAAGAAGGCGTTGGTGCGCCCGAGATTGAGCGTTCCGGACAGCGCCGGTTGAAAGCGAACACCGCGGGCGCCAAGCCAGGAGGTCAGCTCAGCCGATTTCTCCAACGTCAGGCTGGCAAGCCGTTCATTGGTGACGCCGCGGGTAACGCGCATCAGATCATCGTAATATTCCTCAAAGCTATAGGCATCGGTCAGCACATCTGTCGGCGCGTCATGCATCGCCCGCAGATTGCGCGTGTGACGCGTGTTGCCGCCACGCATATCACGGCCGGCAACCTCGATGACAAGAACGCTGCACCCGGCCTCGGCGGCGGTGATCGCAGCGCACAGCCCGGCGTTGCCGGCGCCGATCACCAGCACGTCCCACAGATGGGAGCCGGAGTGTGAAAGGTCGTTGTCGGAGTCTGTATACATCTGTATACAGGTACGTGATGGAACACTTGGAAGTCAAGAACCCTGACCGCATCGACTGGCAGGGCATCACCGACAATCTGGCACTGCAGGCGGACCTGCCCGGCGCGGCGCCGGCGCGGCTTCGCCGGCTCATGCTTTCCGCCATCCAGTCAGGCGCGCTGGCGCCTGGCGCGCGGCTGAAGGAGGTTGAGCTTGTCGAGGCGCTGTCGGTCAGCCGCACCCCGCTTCGCGAGACACTCGCAGGTTTGCGCGCCGAGGGTGTTCTTGAACGTGACGAGGACGGGTTGCGGGTGCGCCGGCTCGACTGGCGCGATGTTCGCAGCCTCTATGAGCTGCGCGGCACGCTGGAATCGATGGCCGCGCGGCTGGCGGCGCAAAATGCCGGCGATGCCGAACGCCGCGTCATTGCCGATATCTGCAATGCCGAGGCGGGGCTGGTGACAGGCAAGGCAAGTCCGGATCAGCTGGCGCGCCACAACAGGCAATTCCACAACGCCATCCTGCAGGCAGCGGGCAATCATTTCCTTGTTGAAAGCCTGCAGCGCCTGTCCAGGCTGATGGTGTTGCTTGGCGCGACAGCCTATTCACTGCCGGCGCGGGTTGCCGCCATCGGCAGCGAACATGATGCCATCAACGCCGCCATTCAGGCCGGTGACGCGGATCAGGCCGCCGCCGCCATGCAACGCCATCTGGACACCGCGCTGGCGGCGCGGCTGTCACTTCTCAGCCTGACCGTCGATGCGGAGCCTGACTGATATGGCGGTCCTTAACACGGTCATCCCAGCCTGGTTTCTCACCGATATCCGCCGCCTTGCCGTCACCTTTGCCGTAGCGCTGGCAAGCGGCTGGGGCTTTCTGCAGATCGGCCTTCCGGCCCCCTATCTGATGGGAAGCCTGTTCGGCGTCTGGATCGGCGGCGGGCTTGTCACGCGCCTGCAACCGCATCTTGGCGTTGCCCGCTGGTTTCACAAGCCGGTGGTGCTGGGGCTTGGCGTCCTGATCGGCGCCACCTTCAACCAGTCGGTTTGGGAGCAGGCCGAGAAATGGTCGCTGACACTTGTCACCATGGTGGTGACGACCCTTGTGGTAACGGTGATCGGCTATCAGTTCCTGCGCCGGTTTCGCGGATATGACCCGCGCCTTGCCATCCTGTGCAGCGTTCCCGGCGGCCAGGCAGAGGCCATCGCCATGGCCCGCGAGATGGTTGACCGCGACTATGTCGTCGCGCTGTTCCATCTTGTCCGGGTCGTCGTCGTCTTTGTCTCGACACCGCTGCTGCTGCGCCTCATCGAGGGGCAGGAAGCTGTCGACCAGTCGAATATCGCGCTGCAGACGATGCCAAGCATCACCGATCTGCCGGCGATGGACATCATCATCTTCGTCCTGCTTGGTGTTGTCGGCATGCTGATCGCGCGCGGGCTTCGCATCCCGATGCCATTCCTGATCGGCCCGGTCGGGCTGTCAACACTGTTCCACTTGATGGGATGGGCCGATCTGCCACGGGTCAATGAATTCGTCATTCTGGCACAGCTTGCCATTGGCGGTGCCGTCGGCGCGCGGCTCGCCAAGGTGCCGTTCCAGGAACTTCTCGGCTATCTGAAGGATGCCTGTGCCAGCACCGCGGTGATCCTCAGCGCCTATCTGCTGGCCACGGTGGTTATCGCCAAGACAACCAACATCAGCTTTCTGGCTGCCTGGCTGGCCTTCGTGCCGGGCGGTCTTTACGAGGTCACGCTGCTGGCGCTGATCTTCGGCTTTGATGTTGCCTTTGTCGCCTTTCACCATACGGTGCGGGTGATGCTGATCTTCCTGTCACTGCCGGCGCTGGCGCTGCGGCTTGGTGGCGACCCCGATAAGGATCACGACAAGCCTAGCGGATCGCCGCCTCGGGATTGATCATGTTGATCGGCGCGCCGGGCACTTCAAGGATCCGCTGGACGCACCCCCCTGACCTGCCCTACCGTGGGTGCAACAGGGAGACAATCATGAGCATTCAGAGATTCCACACAAATGACAGAATGAGCCAGGCGGTGATTCATGGTGACACCGTCTATCTGGCCGGCCAGGTGGCGCAGAGCGCCCCGGGCGGCAGCGTCACCGAACAGACGCGCGCCATCCTTGCGCAGATCGATGCGCTTCTGGCCGAAGCCGGCACCGACAAGTCAAAGGCGCTCAGCGCCACCATCTGGCTGTGCAGCATGGATGATTTCGCCGAGATGAACGCCGTCTGGGATGCCTGGGCGACGGGCGGCAACGCCCCGTGCCGGGCCTGTGTTGAATCACCGCGCCTCGCCTCGCCGAATTTCACGGTCGAGATCGGGCTGATCGCCGCCCGCTAGGAGAGCGCCAAGCAGGAGTCGTCATGGCCGACAGCGCCGACACCACAATGGATGACGGCTTCACGCTGATCGAGAACATCCCTTTCACCACCGCAAAGGTGATTGGAAGCCGGGCGCGTATCGGGCTGGTCGTGCTTGCCTCCGACTATACGATCGAGCATGAATTCCGAACCCTTGTCGCGATCCCGGGCGTGGATGTCTTCATGGCGCGGATTCGCAATTCCCCGCAGGTCACGCCGGAAACGCTGGCGGCGATGGAGCCGCTGCTGACCGAAACGGCCGACCGGATTTTGCCGGGAGATGATCTGGATGTGTTGGCTTTTGGCTGCACCTCGGCATCAACCCTGCTTGGTGGTGATCGCATCGCCGGCCTTCTTGGCGCGGCAAAACCGATGGCGAAACCATCGGATCCGATCAGCGCCGCCTTTGCCGCCTTCGATGCGCTTGGCGCCCGCCGGATCGGCGTTCTGACGCCCTATCGGCGCGACGTCAATGAAATCGTCTGGCGCTATATCACCGGCAACGGTTATGAGGTGCCTGTCTTCGGGTCTTTCAACGAGGATATGGACCCTGTGGTCGCGACCATCGACGAGGACAGCCTGGTACAGGCCATCGACCGGATCCGCGCCGGCCACGATCTCGACGCGGTGTTCGTGTCCTGTACCTCGATCAGGCTGGCCGATGCCGTCGCCGGTATCGAGCGGCGCACCGGCCTTCCTGTCACCTCGTCGAACCACGCGCTTGCCTGGCATTGCCTGCGGCTTGCCGGGATCGAGGACAGAATCGACGGACGGGGTCGCCTGTTCACGCGCGGGCTGGCTGGCTGACGGCAGCCCCACAATCAACGCTCACGCGAACAGCGTGTCGGTCAGCAATGTGTCAAGCCGCGAGACGGTGCCGGCGATGGATTTCACCAGACTTGTCTCGGCGCCGGACAACGCCTTCAAGTCAATCTTGACACCGGGCGGCTGGCCGGCGGCGATATCGGCAATCTGCTGGCGTAGCACAAGGCGCAGCACCACCGCCACATCCTCGCCAAGCCGCCCCACCTCTGGCGGGATATCGCCACGCGCGACAAGGGCGGCGGCACGGGCGGCGCTGGAGCGCGCCTCGATACCGCGCGAGATCGACAGCACGCGCAGCGTCTCGACCAGCGGCAGCCCCAGATTCGCCTTCATGTTGAACCGCCCATCCTCGGTCCGCAGCCCGCCAAGAAGGGTGCGCCCACCGCTGTGATTGCCGACATTATGCGCCAGCTGTTTCAGGAATTCGCCGCGCCGCGCCGCGCGCCCGGACATCGCCGCCTGCAACTGGCCGGCCAGCGCCGCGTTGCCATGCACCAGCAGAAAATCAAAAAAGATGTCGACATTCATCAGGTCGCGCGGCTTGGCGCGCCGCACCCAGTCGCTGATCGCGTGGCGCCAGCCGGCAAGCGACCGGCACCAGTTGGCATTGCGCGACATCACATCGCCGGTGCAATAGGGAATGCCGGCGGCATCCAGAATATCGGCAACATGCCCACCAAGCTCCATGAACCAGGCACGGTTGGCCTCGTCATTCGCGGAATCGGCAAACAGGATGGCATGATCCTGATCGGCCGCCAGAAGGCTCTCGCCGCGCGCCGCCGAGCCCAGCACCAGCATCGCATACGCGACTGGCGGATCGCCGCGCCCCTCATCGCGCATCATCGCCTCGGCAAGCCGCACCGCCTCGCGCAGGGCTGCCCGGTACTGGCCGCTGATGACCGCCGCGATATCCTGCCCCGGCACCGCCTCGCGGGCCAGTGATGCGGCCAGCGTCGGCAGCATGCGAAGACCGTCGGCAAGATCATCCGCCCCTTCGGCAGTGGCAAGCCTGTCGCCAATGACAAGCGCCGCCGTCACCCGCTGGCGGACAAGCTCGCGCGACGACACCCAGCCGACCAGCGCGCCGGCATCGTTAAGAACGCCAAGATGGCGGATGTCGAAACGGCTCATCCGGCCTAGCGCGACATGCATGAAATCATTGGCGCTGACGGTGATCACCGGGCTGGCCATAATGGTCGCCAGCTTCATCTCGCGCACCCGCGTCGGCGAGGTGACCGGGATCCGGACCTGCCGGACAATGTCGCGCTCGGACACGATCCCGACAATGCTGGCGGCATCATCACCGACAAAGACGCAGTCGGACGAGGCTTCGTTCATCGCCGCCGCGGCCTCGGCAAGGGTGGCGTGCGCCGGCATGATCAACGGGTCGCCAAGCATCAATTCGGAAATCCTGTGTTGATAGGGATAGGGGTCGATCCTGGCCAGCGAGGCATGATCCTGCGGCGCTGCGTGCGCCGCCGCGACATCAACCCATCCCGCACTTACATTCGCCTGTCGCAGCGCATCGAGCCTCGCCACCTCGCGCCAGGCATCACCAAGCGTGACAATCCCCCGTGCCGCCAGCGCCGGCAGCATCCGGTGATAGACCCCGAGCGTGATCGCCGCGTCGCCAAGCGCCGTATGGCGATCAACCACCGGCACCCGGTAATGCGCCGCCAGCGCCTCAAGATCGCCAAGCATCATCATCGTCTCGGGCCCGAGAAGGCAGGTTGCAAGCTGGCGCAGGCACAGGGCGGCATTCCAGCCCCAATCAAGCCCGTGGCGCGCCGCCTCGGCATCAAGGACCGCCAGGTCGAACCCGATATTATAACCAAGGATCAGACAATCCGTGACATGCGCCCGCAGCCGCGGCATCACCAGCGGCAGCTCGTCCGCCGTCTTCACCATCTCGTCGGTAATCCCGTGGATACGGGTGCTGGCGGCCGGAATCGGGATGCCAGGCTGGACTAGCGCCGAAAACTGCGCCAGCTCGTCCTGTGACTGGATGGCGCCAATCTGGACAATCCGGTCCGCGCGCGCGCGAAGCCCCGTCGTCTCGAGATCAAGTGAGACGACCGGCACACGGTCGAGCGGCATGGTCGCTAGCTGCATCGAGTCCCCCGGCGCTGTATTTCCGGCGCTATCATTCGCCTGATGGCAGATTACACAAGGCAATAAACCGGCGCAAAGACACCGGCTCAAAAACACCGGCGTAAAAACACCGGCGTAAAAACGCTGGCGCAAAACAGGGCGTGCCCGGCAAAATCACACCGTGCGTTTGGGCTTTCACGGCATCTTCAGTTGGTCTAGTTTCACCGCAGCATTTCACCGCGGGGACCGCCATGACGAAGACCACTGTTTTCACGGCCAGAAAAATCATCACCATGAACCCGTCGCGGCCGACGGCAACGCATGTCGCGGTGCGCGATGGCCGCATCCTCGCCGCCGGATCGGAAGACGAAATGGCCGGATGGGGGCCGTTCGATCTGAATGATGATTTTGGCGACATGATACTTACGCCGGGCTTTGTCGAGGGTCACGCCCACGCCATGGAAGGCGGCATCTGGGATTACACCTATGTCGGCTTTCAGGACCGCTGGGACCCGAACGGGCGGCGCTGGCCGGGCGCGACGACTATTGATGATGTCATGGCGCGCCTGACGGAGGCCGAGACGCAGCTTCCCGATGCCGAGACACCGCTTTTCGCCTGGGGCCTCGACCCGATCTATTTCGGTGGCGGGCGGATGTCGGTGACACATCTGGACAGGATTTCCGCGACCCGGCCGATTCTGGTCCTGCATTCGAACGGTCATCTTCTGAACGTCAACAGCCGCATCCTCGAGATGGCCGGCATCACCGCCGATACCAATGTCTATGGTGTGCTGAAGGATGAAGCGGGAAAGCCGACCGGCGAGTTGATGGAGATGGCGGCGAAATATATGGCCTACCGCCAGACCGGCAACCCGTTCTTCGGCGGCATCCGCACCCCGTCGCTGCTGTCCTACGCGAAATCGGCGGTGAATTGCGGTGTCACCACGGCAACCGACCTCTATGCCACCTTCAACGCCGAATCACTCGCCGCCTATCAGGAGGCAAGCCTGACGCCGGGCTATGCGCTGCGCCTGATGCCGGCGATGAACACCATCGAACAGCCGCTTGATGAGGGGCTGGCGCTGATGAAGCAGGCGATGGCGATGAATAATGACCGTCTTCACCACCGGCTGTGCAAGGTGATGACGGACGGGTCGATCCAGGGATTCACCGCCCGGCTGAAATGGCCCGGCTATTACAATGGCAAGCCGAACGGCTTGTGGAACATGGACCCGGACCAGCTTGCCGCGCTTGTCATGCATTACCACAAGGCCGGCATGCATCTTCATATCCACACCAATGGCGATGAGGCATCGGAGGTGATGCTCGATGCCATCGAGGCGGCGCAGGAGGCGCATTACCGGCCCGATCACCGGCACACGCTGCAGCATTGCCAGATGGCCGATGCCAGCCAGTTCCGCCGCATGAAGGCGCTTGGCTGTTGCGTAAACCTGTTTGCCAACCACGTTCATTACTGGGGCGACCAGCATGCCGGCATCACCATGGGGCCAGACCGGGCGCGGCGCATGGATGCCTGCGCGACGGCGCTGCGGGAAGGCGTGCCGCTGGCCATCCATTCCGATGCGCCGGTAACGCCGATGGCGCCGCTCTTCACCGCCTGGTGCGCGGTGAACCGGCTGACCGCCAGCGGCGCCACTCTCGGCCCGGAAGAGCGGATCAGCGCCGCCGCCGCGCTCCACGCCATCACCCTCGGCGCTGCCTATACCCTTCGCATGGATCACCTTGTCGGCAGTATCGAGCCCGGCAAATATGCCGATTTCGCCGTCCTTGACGCCTCGCCGCTTGATGTTGCGCCTGAGGCCCTGCGCGATATCAAGGTTGCCGGCACGATCTCCGGCGGTGATTTCCACGCCGCCGCAACACGGCAGGGCTGACCGTACGTCGCCATGGACCGCCAGATCACATTCACCGTCATCGGGGGGTTTCTGGGGGCCGGCAAGACAAGCCTTGTCAACCGGGTGCTGGCCGGTACCGATGATGTGCGCTTTGCCGTGCTGGTCAATGATTTCGGCGCGCTGAACATCGACCAGAGCCTGATCGAAAGCCGCGATTCACAGATCATGCAGCTGTCGAATGGCTGTATCTGCTGTTCGCTTGCGGGCGGGCTTGTCGATGCAATGGTGTCGCTGATGCAGTATCGTGACCGGATTGACCACATCCTGATCGAGGCCAGCGGCGTGTCCTATCCCGGCCGGATCATGGATTTCGCGCGGATCGACGCTGATTTGCGGCCCGGCCTGACGCTTGTTCTCGTCGATGCCGCCAGCATGCCATCCCAGATTGATGACCCCCGGCTTGCCGAGGTGATTGCGGCGCAGATGCAGGACGCCGATCTGTTCCTGCTGACCAAGACCGACATCGCCGCGGGCGATGACATCACGCGCGCACGGGCCTATCTTGCCGCCAATCAGGCACAGGCACCCATCCTGACGGCGCGCGCCGATGATGCCGACATCATCGCCATGCTGCTGTCGGACGATCTGCCAGCGACGATGAACAGATCGCCGGCTGATGCGCAGCAACCGCATCCAGCCTTCATCTCAACCGCCATGACCGCCAGTGGACCGATCGATGAAGCGGCGTTTCGGACCCTCTGTTCGGCGTATAGCGGCCTGCTGGTGCGCGGCAAGGGGTTTGTGCGCTTTGCCGATGGCCTTCATGTCTGGCAACAGAGTGGCCGGCGCACCGAATTTCACCCGGCGGATATCACCGGTCCGGCAGACTCGCAGATCGTGCTGATCGCCACCGACCCGCTTGACACTGTCATCGCCGATTTCACGGCGTTGGGATTTCAGCCGTTGGAATCGGACCCGATCTCATCGGCAAGATGACAGGCCAGATAATGGCGGCCCGAGGCGCCGGTCGCTGGCACCAGCGGCGGCACCTCGGTCTTGCATTTCGGCACGGCATGCGGACAGCGGCTGGCAAAGCGGCAGCCTGTCTGAAGTTCAGACAGATCCGGAATGGCCCCGTCGACAAGCCGCGCCGGCGGGCGGTCCGCCATCTCGATGCTGGGCACAGCATCCAGCAGAGCGCGGCTATAGGGATGGCGCGGCGCGGCGAAAAAGGAATCGCGGTCGGCCTGTTCCATGAATTTGCCCATATACATCACCGCGATCTCGTCACACATATGCTGGATCACGCCAAGATCATGGCTGATGAACAGATAGGTCAGGTCGAACTGCGTCTGCAATGATTTCAGCAAATTCAGGATCTGCGCCTGCACGGCAACGTCGAGGGCGGATACAGGTTCATCACAGATGATCAGCGACGGCCGCGTCGACAGCGCACGGGCGATACCGATACGCTGGCGCTGGCCGCCGGAGAATTGATGCGGAAACAGCGATTTCTGTTCCGGGCGAAGGCCGACAGCCTCGAAAAGCTCGTCGATCACACGGTCCTGCTCGGCGCGGTTGGTCTGCCCGGCATAGCGCATCGGCTCGCGCACGATCTCGGCGGCGCGCAGGCGCGGGTTCAGCGATGAATACGGGTCCTGGAAAATGATCTGCACACGCTGCCGGGCACGCCGCAGCGCCGCCGCGTCGAGGGCGCCGAAATCCTCACCATCCAGATGGATGCTGCCAGCACTGCGCTGCACAAGGCGCGCCGCCGCCATCGCCGCCGTCGTCTTTCCGGAACCGGACTCGCCGACAATGCCAAGGGTCGTGCCACGCCCAATGGCAAAGCTGACATCATCGACCGCCAACAGGCGCCGGCGCGCGCCGGTTGAATCACGTCCCCGAAGCGGATAGGCAACGCTGAGATTCTCGACGACGAGCGCGTGATCGGAGCGCGGGTCAGCCATCGGTCGCGGCTCCTTCATGCGGATGCCAGCAGGCAACCGAATGCAGGGCGTGATCAATCACGTCGGCCTGCAACGGGCGGCCGTTGTGACAGGCTTCGCTGGCCCGCCCGCAGCGCGGCGCGAACAGGCAGGCATCACGGCCAAAGCTGGTGATGGGTGGCACGATGCCGTCAATTTCGGGAAGGCGATCAAGACGCCTTGTGGCATCGGCGGAGATATGCGGCACGCAGGAAATCAGGCCGCGCGTGTAGGGGTGGGCCGGCGCGGTGATGATATCGGCGACACGCCCCTCCTCGACCCGCCGTCCGGCATACATCACCAGCATACGTTCCGCCATCTGGGCAACAGCGCCCATATCATGGGTGATCAGGATCATCGCCGTGTCAAGCTTGGCACCAAGGTCGCGAAGAAGCGCGAAAATCTCCGCCTGAACGGTCACGTCAAGGGCCGTCGTCGGCTCATCGGCGATCAGGATTTCAGGCTCACAGGCCAGCGCGATGGCAATCATCACCCGCTGTCGCTGGCCACCCGACAGCTGATGCGGATAATCATCGATCCGCGCCGCGGCGTTTGGAATCCGCACCGCCTCCAGCAGATTGATCGCCCGCGCCCGCGCGGCGCGCCTGTCCAGGCCGCGATGAAGCTGCAACACCTCGGCGATCTGGCGACCTATGGTGAAAACCGGGTTCAGCGAGGTCATCGGTTCCTGAAAGATCATCGAGATCTCGTTGCCGCGAATTTGCCGCATCCGCGACGCGGATGCTGTGACCAGGTCCTCGCCCTTGAAATTGATCGACCCGCCTGAGACCTGTCCCATCGCCGGCAGCAGCCCCATCAGCGCCAGCGCCGTCATCGACTTGCCGCATCCGGACTCGCCGACAAAACTGATCCGCTCGCCGCGTTCCAGTGTGAAAGACACATCATCAAGCACCGTCACCCGCCCGTCACGGGTGGTGAATCTGACACCAAGATTGCGAACCTCGAGAAGCGGCGCACTCATCGTCACCTCCGCCGCAATTTCGGGTTCAGGGCGTCATTCAGCCCGTCACCGATCAGCGAGATCGACAGCACAGTCACAAAGATCGCCAGCCCCGGGATGGTCACAGTGAAACTGGCATCAAGGATATAGGTGCGGTTCGAGCCGATGATCTGGCCCCAGCTGACGACATTCGGGTCGCTCAGCCCGAGAAAGGCCAGACCCGCCTCGAACAGAATGGCAGAGCCGACCATCAGCGCTGCCTGCACAATGATCGGCGGCAGCGCGTTGGGAAGAATGACGCGCGTCATCAGAACCATGTTGGAGGCCCCGGCGGCGCGCGAGGCGGTGACATATTCAAGCTCGCGGATGCGCAGGAATTCCGCCCGCGTGATCCGCGCCACCGCCGTCCAGCTGACAATGCCGATGGCGATGGTCACCACCGTCAGCGACGCGCCGAACAAAGCCACGATCACCATCGAGAACAGCAGGGTGGGCAGCACCTGGAAGAACTCGGTGATCCGCATCAGCACCTCTTCGACAAGGCCGCGGTAGAATCCGGCCAGCGCGCCGAAGGTAATGCCGATGAAAACACTCATCAGGGCGGCGACAAGCCCGATGGTGATGCTGACCCGGCCGCCGTTCAGCAGCCCGGAGAGCATGTCCCGCCCCAGATAATCGGTGCCGAGAATGAAGCCGTCCGTTCCCGGCGGCGTGAAGGGGGCCCAGACCATCTCGAACGGATCGGTCGGATAGAGCAT
>CBFHRT010000064.1:0-11306 GCA_965658285.1 Puniceispirillaceae bacterium (SeqCode)
CGCCAGCGTTGCGGTGCCGGCATTCGTTGTTGCGGATGCGGTGTCACGCCAGTTCGACCCGCTGGTCGAATCGACTACATTGCCGTTCGCATCGAGGAAGGTGAAGGAAAACCCTTTCAGGTCAGTCAGGGCATCCAGCTTGTCACGAATATCATCCAACTGTGCATTGGCATCGCCGGCAGCATCGCTGAAATCGGCCGTGGTGATCTGCAGTTCATTTGTTCCATCAGACCAGGTCAGCGTGGTGGCGCCGGCGCTACTTGATGCGCTGGCGGTAATTTCCATCGGCCGATGAAGGTTTTGCAGGCCAAGGAAAGCCAAGTTCGTCGCCAGAGTTGCCGGCGTTGTCGCCGCCGTTTCCGTTCCGTTGGCGATCTTCCAATCACTTGCTACGAAAGCACCTTTTTCTGTGGCAGCGGTAGACCCCTGCTTTTCACGGATAATGATGCTCTGGCTGCTGTAATCTTCCTGCGCGCCTTGATAGACAGGATGAGAGCCTTCGAAAAAGGCTTCGACTGTCGGCTCATCATCGGCTGGGCTCGTCAATGCATAGACCGTCGCAGACCCGGTGGTGATGTTGAAATCTTCATCAGCAACCGCAAGTCCAGATGTACTCACATCGACATACTTGTAGGAACTTCCGTTGATTGTGGTTGTGCCGGTCGAGGAAATCACAAAGCTGCGGCCATTCAAATCGGCACGAAAATTATTATCGCCAGCGAGTGTGATGCTACGGCCCTGCTCATAGTCTGCAAGGTCGGTTCCTGCCGCAACATAAATCCGCAGACGGTTCTCTGTTGATGCGTACTCGATCAAATTCGTTCCATTGCCTGAAACATCATTCAGAACGGTCTGCACCTCGAGAGACGGGCGCTTGTTATAATATGAGTGCACCATATAGTGCTTCTCAGCCGGGTCATCGACACGCTCAAGTTCTACAACCTGCGTATATTCATAGACATTGTTGATCTGTTCACCTGTTGATTTGGTGAATTGCAGTCCGCCGATACCAAGCGGGTCACTGTCGTACTCGCGGCCATACGCATTCAGCGTTTCGTTGATGCGGACCTGCGTGTGTGCCAGGAACTCTTCCTTGGTGAAATCCGGCGATGTACCGGTGATCGCGAAATCATCGCCCATCGCTTCGGTCACATAGCTGTTGGTGCCGAGAAGCTCGACCGAAATTTTGTTCTCCAGCGCTGTAACAGCGCCATCGGCACCGACACGCTGGAAATCGAGCGTGACGGTATCGTCGACATTCTGCTCGACCTGGAACTTGCGGTCATCGCCATAGGCGGCGTTGATCGCCCGCTCGACCTCGGCTGACAGCTGATCGGCATTATACAGGCCGGGATTGATGTCGATGCTGACCGGCTGGTCCGAATCATCAACATTCACCAGCAGGAAATCCTTGCCCCAATAGACGTCAGAGCCGGTATTGCCGGCCTCGCGAGTGGCCTTGAACTGCAGCGGGTCGGTGACAATCTCGACAAGCTTGTCGCCCTCCTCACCGAAGTCGAAACTTGTCTGTTCACCATTCAGCTTGGCAGGCTGTGACGGCACCAGGGTCTGCAGGTCGTCAAGCTTGTAGAGCGGCGATCCCTTCCCTTCGATGAAGTAGTTGTCATCGGGAATGGTCGTCGTCTGCTGGCCGAACCGATCAACGAAGATCTGCTTGCCGGCATCGTCAACCGCGCTGACCAGGTCCGGGGTGATGATGGTGTCGTTGATCACAAGGCGGGTATCGTATTTGTTTGTCGGGTCGTCGGCCGAGGCTGCCTGGGTCTTGATGAAATACACCGTGGCGATGGTGGGGTTACCGAGATCGTCAAAGATCGTGATCGATGTCGAGTTGGTGAAGGTCTCGGGATCATTCGGATCAAAGGAATAGCCATCCTGGAATTGCGGGCGGTCCGGCACCACGTCGGAGGCCGCGTTGACGTTCACGCCAAGCTTGATGTTCGAGGTCGCCTGCGGATCACCCGATGTCACCGGCAGTTGGAGCGGCACCGCACTGTCCAGATCCTTTGCCGTGACCGAGCCGTCAGTGTTGACCGGGTAGGTCAGCAGATACTGACCCGCCGAGTCGACAACGTAACGGTCGTTATTGACGTTCAGTGAACCGTTTCGCGTGTAAACCGTCTGCGCCGAGGTCAGCGACGGCTTCAGGGCGAAGAAGCCCTGACCTGAAATCGCCAGATCAAGCGCGTTCAGCGAGGCGGCAATGTTACCCTGCGTGAACTGCTGCTTGATGCCCTTCAGGATCGTACCCGAACCAATCGACGACGAGGCGTTCTGCAATGGCGAGGTTGCGAAAATATCACCGAATTCGACCCGGCTTCGCTTGAAGCCCGTGGTGCCGACGTTGGCGATGTTGTTCGAGGTCGCCGAAATATCGGCGGAGGAGCCGTTCAGTCCTGTAAGTGCGGTATAGAATGACATTTTCTGCTCTCCCTGAGCCTCGCGAGGCTCGCTTCCCTTCTCAGTTGAACCCTGTAGGTCGTCAGTATCTAGGTCGTCAGTATCTAGATCGTGGTGATATGTTGCTCTCTAGCGGCGGAACTTGGAGATATCCGCGGCGCGGACTTCGCCATAATCGCGAACATCCAGCATCACGCCCGTGGCGGCGTCACCGGTAGAGGCCGCGAGGATTTCCGCAAACACGCTCGGCGTCAGGCTTTCCATGCCCTTGCCCATATCGGCAAAGGCCTCGATGCGGACAGCCTCACCGCTGGCAAGCACCGATTCCGGAAGATCCGACCAGGCAAAGCCGACCAGGCCGGCCGGCTGCGCGCCAAGCTCCATCTGATGCAGCACATCGCCGGCGGCGTTGCTGAACGTCAGATTGGTGATGCCGGACGCCGAAGGCAGGTCCAGCATGCCGTGAATCTCACCGGTGTCATCCGGCCGCGCATAATTGCCCGGGATCATCACCGAGTTGCCAAGCAGGTTGGCGGCGGTGGCGATCCGGAATTCACCAAGCTGATCGGCCATGTTGCCCAAAGTCGTGTTCATGTCGGTGATGCCTGTCACCGTCGAGAACTGCGCCATCTGCGCAATGAATTCGGCATTTTCCATGGGGGCAAAAGGATCCTGATTCTGCAGCTGAGTTGTCATCAGCTTCAGGAAATCACTCTGGCCAAGCGTATCCTTGTTGGCCTTCTCGCTATCGCCCTCATTGTTGACACCAATCTTCTTGAGAATGCTGTCAAGCTGTGCCTGGCTGGTTGGATCAATGGTGCTCATTCACGCTCTCCGTTGGCTTATTTGCCCATATTGATGGTTCGCATCATCAGGGCGCGAAGGGTCGTAACCACTTCGACATTGTTCTGATACTGGCGCTTTGCCTCCAGCATCTCGACAAACTCTTCCTCGACATTCACCGCCGCCGCATAGACAAAGCCCTTGTCATCGGCCAGCGGATGGTTCGGCATGTAGGTCCGCTCGGGGCGGCGATCGGTTCTGGTAATGCCGGCAACCTCGGTGGTCGAAATGCCCGATTCCTTGACATTCGCCGCATAGGTGGTCTCGAAGATCGGCTTCATCGCGCGGTAGGCTGTATCCTCCTCGCCGCTGATGTTGCCGGCATTGGCAAGGTTACTGGCGATGGTGTTCATGCGCACAAGCTGCGCCGACATGGCGCGGCCAGCGACATCGAAGATGTTCTCGATCCGCGCCATCACTCGCCCTTAATGGCGGACATCAGCCCGCCGATTTTGCTGTTGAGAAAGCCCAGCGTCGTCTGGTAGCGCATGACATTCTCGGAAAATTCCATCTGCTCGACATTGAGTTCGACCGTGTTGCCATCGCGCGACGGGCTCACCGGTGCGCGGTACAGCATGCCTGTCGCGTTGGCATTCATCGCGACGCGGAAATGCCGTCCGTCCGTGGCACGAAGCGGCCCCACCTTTTCGGCTTTGTTGATTTCGGCCTGGAAATTCATGTCGCGCGCCTTGAAATTGGGCGTTGCGGCGTTCGCGATATTTGAGGCAAGCACCTTGTTGCGCTTCGACCGGACCTGGAGCGCGGTTGCATGCAGGTTCAGATAATCACCAATGCCCTTCATCTCGCAATCCTTTTCAACACACTGAAAAAAGTTGTTTTCTCAGCAAAAACCCAATTTCTTTCACCATTTTGCAGGATCAAATTTTGTGCTTAATTTAATCGCTGCGTAACGGCTTGCTGGCCCGTATTTTGCAATAACGATGCCAACTCAACGGCAGAGGACGAAAAAATGGTTGCATCAACCATCAGCAACAGCGGTGGACCGGGTTCGCCAAATGAACTGTCGCCTGTCACCATCGCGGTGCGCGACAAGGTGATCGAAAAGTTCCAGGACCAGCCGCTCAGGGAGATGAATGAGTCGCTCAAGATGCTGCTGTCCAAGGAGCAGGATGAGCAGAAGCGGCTCGGCATTCTGGCAGCGCGCGTATATATATTGCGTCAACGGATCACCACCCTCGCCGATTCACCGGAACGCGTTGTCTCCGGCACATCACCGGCACTTAATGACACCGACGCCGCGCACCGGGCCGATATGGAAGCCGGCGACGATGCCAACAGCGAATGGACACGTCTGCGGATCGTCGATGATTGCGAGGTCAATGGCGTGCGCTTCCCGAAGACCGTCATTATCGACGTCAAGTCATCGGACGCGCAGCGGCTTATCGACAGCGGCAATGCGGAACTGGTTGAAGACCTGCCTGAACCCTCTGCCGACGCGGCCGTTGCCGAGGCTGACAGCCAAGACACGCCGTCGGCGATGCAGGCCGAACTCGACGCCGCGGCATCCGATGACACGGCGACGGCAGACGCGCCGGCCGAAGCCGACGCCATCGATGCAACCGAAGATGCAGCGCCCGTAGATATGCCAGACGCCGACACAAAGGACGCCGACACAAAGGACGCCGACATACCGGCGATGGAAATATCACCGGCACCCGAGGCTGCCGAGGAAACTGCCGAGGAAGCTGGGGCAGACGGGGCAGACGGGGCAACCGACGAGGAAAGCAAGGACGCTGTCATCGAGGCGCCAAGTGCCGCCGAGGTTACCGCGGCGCTGGCGGCACTTGGTGCCGGGCCCGACGAATCGGACGAGCCTGCAGTGTCGACCAGCACCATTGATGATGTCGCCGAACTGGCGGCGGCCCTGACCGAGACCAGCCCGCCGGAACCGGCAGACGCGCCCGCCTCGGAAGAGGATGAAGCCGCCGCCGTGGCTGCCGAGCTTGAGGCCACCGCCGCGGCCATGGCGGCCCCGTCCGCACCGGCTGAGGCTGGCAATACGGACGGCGATGCAGATGGCGATGCGAATGGTGACGGCAAGCCAAGCGGATGGTTCGAGGCACAGCAGAATGCCGAAAAGGCCGCGACGGCCACGGTTGGAGATGACCAGGACGACGAAGGCCCGGCGGATGAAAAGACCTGATCCGGCGAAACTGACATTGATGGCGGTTGCGCTTGCCGGTCTGCTGGTGGCGGGATGCGATGATTTTAGCCGCTTCAAACAGGAACGCTATGAGTGCAACCGTAACCGGCACGGGCTTGTTGAAATCGACATCAGGCAGATGAAGGTCGGTGACGAGGCCACTGTCAGCTTTACCGATGGCACCGAAATGATGATGCTGACGGAAAGCACCGATACGGCGTTCACGATGACAAAGGGTCAGCTCATTCTGCGGATTGACCGGACAAGCGGCACGGTGCGCCTGACCCGCGGGACGCGCTATCTGAACATCCGTTGCCAGAAATCAGAATTCCGCATGTAGCGGGTGGGCACGTCACGCGGTGGCGAAAGAGCCATTCGGCACTCAGCTACTGCCACGACCGTGAAATGTCACGATCGCCTCCGCCTCTTCCAGCGACAGGCCGGTAGCATCAGCGACAGCCTCTTTTGTCGCCCCGGCGCGCGCCAGTTCAATCGCACGGCTCATCCCGACCTCACCGCGAACATCATCCGCGAGGCGAACGACATCGCGGCGCAACGCCTCCAACGCCGTCTTGCTTTCATTGGTGGCAATGACAAGCTGCTCGCTGGTATTGGCGATGTCGCGGCCACTCTTTGCCTGCAGGTCGAGAAGCTGGTCATGTTCATGAAACCGCTCCTCGAGACGGGTCAGGCGTGACGACATGCGGTTGCGGAGCAAAACCAGTTGCAGCCACATGCCAAGCGTGATCACAAGAAGCAGAATGATCAGGATGTTTGCGGGAGTCAGCAGCTGGTTGCCTTCGACCATCATGGTCTCCTTTTCAGCATCTCGGATGGCCCGGCATCCCAACTAGCCCGACATCTCAGATAAGCCGACATCTCAGATAAGCCGACATCTCAGATAAGCCGGCATCTCAGATGGATCGACCGCGCGCGGTGGACCGGTGCCAGCGTGACGGCGGCGCCACCGCGGTTTCAGGTTGGCGCCCGAGACAGCGCCTGTCGCATATATTCGTCGAAATCGTCCGCCCAAACAAGCCTTGCCCGGCTTTGTGTCTCGAGCCTGGAGAGCGCGGCTGACAGATTCTGGATGATGGCCAGTTCGTCGGCCGACGGGCCAGCGGCATCAAAGGCGCTGACAAGATCGGGCCAACCAGACGACACAAGCTGTTCGATCTGCGTATTGGCCGCAAGAAAGGCATCGGCATCACCGACACACGACATCGCACGCTCAATCAGCGGATTGAGCGCGCTCTCGAATTCAACAAGCTTTTCGTTCACAGTCATCGCGACAGCCGCCGCTGGATCAAGCCTTCAAGTCCCTGTAGGCATCCATAAGTGCTTCCGAGATACGGTCGACATTGATCGGATACTCTCCACGGGAAATCGCATCCTTGATCCGCCGAACGGCTTCGGTGTTCACAGGTGGTGCTTCGGCAAGCTGGGCCACGGCCTTTGAAGACGCGGCGTCGCTAACCTTGACGGTCTCACCGGTGGTCGCTACCGGAGCCGGTGATGCGCCGGCGCCCACAGGGCGTCCGTCCGCAGCCCGACCCTTGGTCAGCTCCATCCTATTGACTGTGTTCTTAATGGCGTCAACCATCTCATTGGCCTCCTCAGGAAGGGTAACGACGCAGCGTCAGCTGTTTTTAGCGATTACCATGACTTTTTTTTCATCGATGACCTTGGCCATCACAGTCTTTCCGCTGTTGACGTTCTGTACCTGAATCCAGTCGCCAAATTGTCCATTTTCAAGCGCATAGCCTACCATATCGACGCTGATACCACCAGTACGACTGGAAATCAGCACCTCGCTGTCCTCTTCAATCATGAAAGAGGGCATGAGATGGCGTGTCTGTAGCGGCCGGCGCGCGGAAAGCGGCGTTTTCATCCGCCTGCCAATCACGTCGGCCGGCGCGAAAAATACGCCGCTGACATTGCGTGCCGGTACCGACAACAGCGCCACGTCACCGGGCGTGATCACATCGCCGCGCGCCAGGCTGCGCGTCAACATGACGACATCCAGCTCGTCGGCCATCGCGGCAATGGTGATATCCCCGCCAGCTGCGCCTGTATCGGCAAGCGACGAAATCGGTCCCTTCGCCCGCTGCGACTTGCCGAATTCGGCAACCGGCACCGGCGCCGGGGTCGTTGTCAGGTTGGTGCGGACGGCGAAACGCCAGCCACCATCAATGTCGCATCGCACGGCCACGGTGTTCCAGCCACCAAAAAGCGGGTCGATCGCCACCTTGCCGCCACAGGACGGGAATGCGCGGTCGGGTGCCAGCGCCGGATCACCTTTCAGATAGACCTCGGCCAGGCGATCACTGATCAGCTGCGCCACCTCAGCGCCGGTCGGGCGCTTGTCGGCCAGCGCCACCTGCCCGGCCAGCATGCCGGCGGCACATGCCGCGCCTGCCGCCAATATGATGCGCCGCGCGATCATCCTAACCACCGATAAAGAAGATCTGGTCACGGTTCGATCCGCCCGACCGGGGTGTGTCGTCCTGCCGTTTGCCGCCAAGCACCAGATCCTTCATCTCGTTCAGCGATGGCAGATGCAACACCTTGTCGGCATAAAGGAAATTCGGATTTCCCCGCACAAAGGCGGCGCGGTTCTTCTTCACAATCGCCATCTGGACAACCGACAGATCGAGACCGCTGCCGGCGTAATGCTCGGTGATGATATGCGACAATGTCTCGTCCGGCATCACACGGTGGCTGGCGGTATGGTTCGGGTCACTGACAAAGATGTTGTCCGGATTCAGTCCCGGCGCGGCCGAACTGCCGCCATATGTCGGGTATTCGAGGACAACGATCGGCTGTGACTGCGCCGCAGCCGACAGCGGCACCAGGACAAGTGTCAGACCGACCAGCCCCTTCAGAAGCGTCTTCATTTCACATCCTCCATGAATTCGACTGTGCGGCCGGCAAGTGTCACCGGGTCGCGCCGGTCATTCAGCGGTGTCAGGATCGACGACCGCGCGTCAACCTTCGTGACCCGCATGATCTGCCAGGGCGTATCGGTGCCGCTGGCCACAGCCAGCGCATTCTGGCCTATCCCGTGATGACTGCCAACCGGGACCGTCAGCTTGCCGTCGCGCAGCGCCAGTGTCGCTGTCAGCGGGCGGCATTGCAGATCGGCAACCATGGTGTCGACAAGGCCCGCCACCGGTTCGATAAGCGCGGCGCGTATCGCCGGCCGCCGCGGCTGGCCGATCACATTGAAACTTCTGGACACAGAGCGCTGGCGCGTGGTGACCGTATGTGTCACCTCGAACCTGTCGATGAGCGCATAGCTCTCACCGGCAAGGACATGCAGGCGGATGAGCATTGTCATGTCATCACGGCGCGAAAGAGCGTTGCCAGCCCGCTGGCCGGTCAGAATGATTTCCGGCACGATGGCGAAATCACCGCGCCGGACGCGCACCACGCCCTTGGTCAGGGCGGTGTAGTCAAAGCTGTCATTGATCCGCGACAGGCGGGACGGGTCAAGCGCCACATCCGTGGCCCGGTTGGCGCTCACGCCGCCATGCCGCTCGATGGTCGTGATGACATTGTTCAGCACATCGACGGCCATTGGCGCCGCCACTGCCGGGATATTCTCGGCAAGCGTCATGCGCGGCTTGAACAGGGTCATGTGGACAGCGCGCCGATGCAGGCATGCACCGCGTGGCAGATCGCCGATGGCGGCGCGGATGCTGATCTCATAATGCTCACCATCAATCACCTCGTTGGTGATCGTGTAGTCGAGGATCCGGCTGGCCGGACGGACCACGAAATGGTCTTCCAGCGTGGTATCGGACATCACGGCGGAAAAGCCGTTGATTCTGGCGCCGCCTTCAAGGGCGGCAAGATAGAGCGCATCCTCAAGCGCCAGCATGCGCGCTTCCTGTTCCATCGCCGCATCCATGATCACGGCGCGGCCGGTTGTTTCGGTGAAGCGAAACCCGGCGGCCTGGCCGCTCGAAGCGCCAAGGACAAAGAAGATACACGCCAGGATGGCGAGCAGCGGCACCCTGGCCAGGTCAAGCCAGTGCCGCTGTTCAAGTCGTGCGTAGAGGTCCAGAATCACCACAACTCTCCGTCAGGCAGGATACCGCACTCAGGCGATGCCACGCGCGGTGCTGATCAGATGACCGATCATTTCACGGTCGATCTCGAGCACGATTTCATAGGTATCCGACCCGGTCGGGTTGATCCGCACGGTGCGGGCCCCGCGGATGGTCCCGGACACGACACCGCGGAAGGTGTCGTTCTGTACCATCAGGTCGATGACCGTGGTCGACGAGTCGACCTGCAGGCCGTGAATCTGTTCGGCAAGATCGCGCATCGCCGCCATCCGCGCCGAGCGGATCGCCATCAAACGCTTCTGGGCGTCAGTGCGGCCCGGCTGCGACGACACGACGGCATAACCGACAGCGGTCAGCGTCGGCACCTGCTCGGCATTGGCGTCAAACACCTCCTGAACCGCGGCAAGCTGCTCGGCGGCGGACGGGTTGGCTTTCACCGATGTGCCGGCCGTCTTCGTGCCGACGATCGTCTCGCAGCCGGAGACCGCCAATGCGGCGGCGCAGAGCGCGGCAATGCTCAGCTTGCGGCTCAGCTTGCGGCGCGACAGTGATGCAAAAACTACTCGTGACATGGCCCGTATCATCCTTTCGACCTGTTATGCCCGGCGCAGCGCCTGGGCAGATGACTGTGTCGCCGGTGATGCAGATTCCATGCCATTCCTGAAATATTGCCGGGCCACCGCCGGATCTTTGCCGGAATTGCGGCGGTCTTTCGCACGGAAACCCCCGGATTTCCGAGGATTTTTCCGCTTGGCACGGAACTTGCCTTTCCCTTTACGCGAATATTAAGGCGCGATGGCGCCGGGGGTCCGATCACACCCGGACCGACAATGTGAGAATGCTTATTAAGGCGAATGAAAACAGATGGTTGATATTGATTTGGCAAGGAAGTTTCACCATTCTGGCGCGGCCCACGGCCGCCGCTGGAATTTTGACACCTGTCGTCAATTCGACCGGGCTATGCAGGGGTAGCGCGTCATGGAAATGACACTTCAGCGACTGGGTCTCTTGAACGTCAAGCAGCTGGCGGGCGGTGCAATATTGCCGATCGGCATCCTGGCGCTTGTCGCGATGATGGTGCTGCCACTTCCGGTGTTCCTTCTCGACACCTTCTTTGTCTCGAACATTCTTGTGTCGCTGTTGATCCTTATGGTGGCAATGCATACGCAGCGCCCGCTTGATTTCTCATCCTTTCCCAGCCTGCTGCTGATCGCGACGGTGCTGCGGCTCGGGCTGAACGTAGCCTCGACCCGCGTCGTCCTCAGCGAGGGCCATACAGGCCCGGACGCGGCCGGAAAGGTGATCGAGGCGTTCGGCGAATTCGTCATTTCCGGCAATTATGCGGTCGGTATCTTTGTGTTTGTCATTCTGATCATCATCAATCTGGTGGTCGTGACCCGCGGTGCCGGCCGTGTATCGGAAGTGTCGGCGCGCTTCACCCTCGATGCCATGCCCGGCAAGCAGATGGCGATCGATGCCGACCTGAATGCCGGCATCCTGAGCAATGAAGAGGCCAAGCGCCGCCGCGAGGAAATCGCCGAGGAAGCCGATTTCTACGGCGCCATGGACGGTGCCTCGAAATTCGTCAAGGGCGATGCCGTCGCATCGATCCTGATCCTTGTCATCAATATTGTGGGCGGCCTGATCATCGGTCTGTCGCAGCATGATCTGCCGGTTGGCGTCGCCGCCGAGAATTATGTCCTGCTGTCGGTTGGCGACGGTCTGGTGGCGCAGATCCCGTCGCTTCTTCTGGCGATCTCGACCGCGATCATCGTGACCCGTGTGTCGGCGACACATGATATGGC
>CBFHRT010000065.1:0-11268 GCA_965658285.1 Puniceispirillaceae bacterium (SeqCode)
CCTCGCTCCACCCGGCCGGTGTCAGCCTGCCGTCATAGCCGCTGAACAGTCATGTACTGCCGGGGTTTGTGCGATGCAGCATCAGCCCCTTTGTCAGCCTGTCGGCTGCCCGATTCTGCTGCGGCTGATTGCGCGACTTGGAAATGTCTCCCCAGGCGGTGTGCCCGCCAAGAACGATCACCCCGTCGACAGGCGGGCCGGTCAGTGCCGGGATGTCGTGGCGATTCTCGAGATATCGAAGCGGCGCCGTTGACAGAGGCAGGAAACCATACAGCAGTGGCAATGTAAGGGCCGCCGCGATGCAGCCCTTCATCCACCGCCGTCGGCGCCGCCAGCGCATGATCGCCGCCATTGCCAGAAGAAGGTAGGGCCAGGCCAGCGGTTCGACCAATATGACGAGAATTTTCGAGGTGATGAAAAACATGCCTCAATTCTTGACAATTCTGGCGAAAAAGCGCAACACACACGCACATCACGCCATCTCTGGCTGCCAGACCCTCGCGGGTTCCATCCGTCCTTGAAGTTTTCGAGCACGGGTGCCAACAGCGTATGTGGCGCAGGTAGCATGGTGTGACGTGCAAGGAAAGCGCCGGTCGATGAGCTATCGATGACTTATCGATGACCTATCGATGACCGGCACCGGATCAACAGCAACAGGGCTTGCGCCATGTTTGACAGTCTGAAGGACAAGCTGCAGGACGTTTTCAGCGCCCTTGGCAAGCGTGGTGCGCTGCGCGAATCAGATGTCGATACCGCGCTTCGCGAAGTGAGGCTGGCGTTGCTGGACGCCGATGTCGCGCTGCCGGTTGTGAAGAGCTTCATCGCCAAGGTGCGTGAACAGGCTGTCGGCAGTGACGTCCTGAAATCGGTAAGGCCCGACCAGCAGGTCATCAAGATCGTCAATGACGCGCTGGTTGAGGTTCTCGGTTCCGAACCGGCGCCGCTGAATATCACCGTGAACCCGCCGGCGGTGATCCTGATGGCCGGCCTTCAGGGTTCGGGCAAGACCACAACCGCCGGTAAGCTGGCGCTGCGTCTACGCTCGCGCGAGCGTAAGAAGGTCATGCTGGCCTCGCTCGACGTAACGCGGCCGGCGGCGCGCGAACAGCTTCGCATCCTTGGCGAACAGGCCGAGGTTGGCGTCCTTCCCGAAGTTGACCGCGAATCCCCGGCGCAGATCGCCAAGCGCGCCCTGCAGGCAGCAAAGCTTCAGGGATTCGATGTTCTGATCCTCGACACCGCGGGACGGGTGACCATCGATGAAGGGCTGATGGCCGAACTTCGCGAAGTCAAGGCGCTGACCAACCCGCATGAGGTGCTGCTTGTCGCCGACGCGATGACTGGCCAGGACGCGGTGACAACCGCGACGGCCTTCAACGAGGCTGTCGATATCACCGGCATCGTGCTGACCCGGCTTGACGGTGATGCGCGCGGCGGGGCGGCGCTGTCGATGCGCCAGATCACCGGCTGCCCGATCAAGCTTGTCGGTGTTGGTGAAAAACAGGACGCGCTCGAGGAATTCGATCCGGCGCGGATGGCCGGCCGGATTCTCGATATGGGCGACGTCGTCGCGCTGGTCGAAAAGGCGGCCGAGAACATCGAGGTCGAAGAAGCCGAGCGGCTGGCGAAACGAATGGCCAAGGGCCAGTTCGACATGAATGATTTCCTCAGCCAGCTTCGCCAGCTGCAGAAGATGGGTGGTCTTGGCGGGATCATGGGCATGCTGCCGGGCCTCGGCAAGATGCAGAAGCAGATCGCCGCCGCCGGCATTGATGATTCGATGATCCGCCGGCAGGAAGCCATCATCCTGTCGATGACGAAAAGGGAACGCGTTGCGGTTGGGCTTCTCAACGCCTCGCGCCGCAAGCGTATTGCTGCCGGGTCGGGCACCTCTGTTCAGGAGGTGAACCGGCTGGTCAAGCAGTATCAGGACATGGCGCGGATGATGAAGAAGCTTGGCGGCAAGAGTGGTGCCGCCGCGATGAAGGCCCTGATGGGCGGCGGTATGCCGGGTGGCATGCCCGGGGGAATGCCCGGAGGAATGCCCGGTGGGGGAATGCCCGGCGGGATGCCGGGTGGTATGCCGGGCGGGATGCCCGGAGGATTGAAGGGCGGCTTGCCCGGGCTCGGCGGCGGACTGCCCGGCCTTGGTGGCAAGCCGTCCGGCAAAAAGAAGTGACTATCCAGACGTGACTATCCAGAAGTGAACGGCCATACATCTTTGCGAAAGGACCCAATATCATGGCTTTGAAAATCAGGCTCGCCCGTGGTGGCGCGAAAAAACGCCCCTTCTACCGGATTGTCGTTGCCGAGGCCTCGGCACCGCGCGACGGGCGCTATGTCGAGCGTGTCGGCACCTACAACCCGATGGTGCCGAAGGATCATGAGCAGCGGATGACGCTGAATGCCGAGCGGATTGCCCACTGGCTTGGCCAGGGCGCGCAGCCGACCGAGCGCGTGCAGAAGATGCTGGCGGCCGCCGGTCTTGCCGCCGCGCCGGTGATTCGTGACCAGCCGAAGAAGTCGGCACCTGGCAAGAAGCGCGCCGAGCGTGAGGCCGAGGCTGCCGAAGCCGCTGCTGCGGCCGCTGAAACCGAAGCCGCCGAAGCCGCCGCTGCCGCTGAAGCCGCTGCGGAAGCCCCGGCTGAGGAAGCTGCTGCGGAAGAGGCTCCGGCTGAGGAAGCTGCTGCTGAAGAGGCCCCAGCCGAGACATCATGAGCCGGGGCCGTCTGGCGATCGGCGCGGTCGCCGGCGCGCATGGGGTAAAGGGCCAGTTCAAGGTCAAACCCTTTACCGCCGCGCCGCGCGACATCGCGACCTACGGCCCGGTCTGGGCTGGCGCGCGCCAGCTGACATTGTCCGTCATGGGCATGACGGCGAACGGAATGGTCATCGTCAGGGCGGCCGAGATCGGCGATCGTGACAGCGCCGCGGCGCTTCGCGGCACTGAACTGCAGGTTGACCGGGCGGCGTTTCCCGATGCTGGCGGCGATGAGATCTATCATGCCGATCTGATTGGCCTTGCCGTCGAGACGGTCGATGGGAAGGGGCTGGGAAGGCTTGTCGCGCTGCATGATTTCGGGGCCGGCGAGATTGCCGAGGTGAAGCCGGCGAAGGGACCGACGCTGATGCTGCCCTTCGATGCGGATTTTGTGCCGGACATCGACCTTGCGGCGCGGCGCGTTGTGGTGGCCCCGCCGCAGGGTTTGCTGGACCAGGCTGATGATGACAGCCCGCCAGACCAGGATGCGCGGGACTTGAGTGATTCAGATGGCTGAACAGGTCTGGCAGGCGACGGTGCTGACATTGTTTCCGGAGATGTTCCCCGGACCGCTTGGCGAGTCGCTGGCCGGGAAATCGCTGACGGAGGGCATCTGGGCGCTGAAAACGCTGGACATTCGGCAGTTTGCGCGCGATAAGCACCGGACTGTCGACGATGTGCCACTTGGCGGTGGCATCGGGATGGTGCTGAAGCCGGATGTTGTGGCGGCGGCGCTTGACCATGTCGCCGACGCGCCCGGCCCGCGGATCTATCTGACGCCGCGTGGACGGGTCCTGGACCAACCGCTTGTGCGCGAGCTTGCTGCTGCCGATGGCGCGGTATTCCTGTGCGGGCGGTATGAAGGCGTTGACCAGCGGGTCATCGACGCGGCCGGGATGCTGGAGGTCAGCATTGGTGACTTCATCCTCTCCGGGGGCGAGGTTGCGGCGCTGACAGTGATGGATTCGGTGGTGAGGCTTCTTCCCGGCGTGATCGGCAAGGAGGCAAGTCACCGCGAGGAAAGTTTCGAGACCGGGCTGCTTGAGCCGTCGCTCTACACGCACCCGCGGAACTGGAACGGAATTGCGGCGCCGGAGATACTGGCGTCAGGCCACCATGGCAGGATCGCCGAATGGCGAGCCGCGGAGGCCAGGCGGGAGACGCGCGAGCGCCGCCCGGATTTATGGGAAAGGTACCTGCAGGCGCAGGCACGGGAAAACGAAGCGAAGGAATAGGGCGATGAATATCGTTGACCGCATTGGCAAGAAGCAGATGGAAAAGGTGCTGGCACAGCGCACCATCCCCGAATTCGGCGCCGGCGACACGGTTCGTGTCGACGTCAAGGTTGTCGAGGGATCGCGTGAACGCGTCCAGGCATTTGAAGGCGTGTGCATCGCCCGCAAGAATGACGGTGTGAATTCATCTTTCACCGTTCGTAAGCTGTCCTATGGCGAGGGCGTCGAGCGCGTCTTCCCGCTTTATGGACCGCAGGTGGCCGGCGTGACTGTGATCCGCCGTGGCCGTGTTCGCCGCGCGAAGCTATATTATCTTCGTGGCCGGACCGGCAAGGCCGCCCGTATTGCCGAAAAAACAACAACCCGCGAGGCGTCCTCCTCCTGACGGCGAAGTCCGGCCAGGATGATGACCTCGCCGGCAGCCCTATGGAGGAATACATGTCGGCGCCAAAGACCCTGTTTGACAAGATCTGGGATGCTCATGTCGTGCATCGCCAGGATGATGGCACCTGCCTGATCTATATCGACCGGCACCTTGTCCATGAGGTGACCAGCCCGCAGGCCTTTGAAGGTCTGCGCAATGCCGGTCGCAAGGTCCGGGCACCGAACCGCACACTGGCCGTTGCCGACCATAACGTCCCGACAACCGACCGGTCGGTCGGGATCGAGGATGAGGAATCGCGCATTCAGGTCGAGGCGCTGGCCACCAACGCCGCCGATTTCGGCGTTCCCTTTTTCGCCATGAACGACATCAGACAGGGCATTGTCCATGTCATCGGCCCGGAGCAGGGATTCACCCAGCCCGGCATGACCATTGTCTGTGGTGATTCGCACACCGCGACGCATGGTGCCTTTGGCGCGCTGGCTTTCGGGATCGGCACCTCGGAGGTTGAGCATGTGCTGGCGACGCAGACGCTGATCCAGAAGCCGGCGAAAAACATGCGCATCACCGTCGATGGTGACCTTGCGCCCGGTGTTACCGCGAAGGATGTGATCCTCGCCATCATCGGCAAGATCGGCACCGCAGGTGGCACCGGCCATGTCATCGAATTTGCCGGTTCGGCGATTCGCGAGCTGTCGATGGAAGGCCGTATGACGGTCTGCAACATGGCCATCGAGGGCGGTGCCCGTGCCGGCATGATCGCACCGGACGAAAAGACCTTCGCCTATCTTGCCGACAAGCCGATGGCACCGAAGGGCGAGATGTGGGAGAAGGCTGTCGCCTATTGGCGCTCGCTGCCGTCCGACGAGGGCGCACGCTATGACACCGAGATTGTCCTGCCGGCCGCCGACATCGCGCCAACTGTGACCTGGGGCACCTCGCCGGAGGATGCGTTGCCGATCACCGGTGCGGTGCCAGACCCGGATAAGGAAAAGGATGATGTCAAGCGGGCGAAGCTGCAGCGCGCGATCGACTATATGGGGCTTGCCCCGGGCCAGAAGCTGACCGAGGTGAAGATCGATACGGTGTTCATCGGGTCCTGCACGAACAGCCGGATCGAGGACCTTCGCGCCGCCGCGTCGGTGGCCTCGGGCCGCAAGGTTGCCGACGGCATCCGGGCAATGGTTGTTCCCGGGTCGGGCCTCGTCAAGGAACAGGCCGAGTCCGAGGGGCTGGACGCGGTGTTTACCGCCGCCGGGTTCGAATGGCGTGAGCCGGGATGTTCGATGTGCCTTGCGATGAATGCCGACAAGCTGTCCGAGGGTGAGCGCTGCGCTTCGACCTCGAACCGCAATTTCGAGGGCCGCCAGGGGCGCGGGGGACGCACCCATCTGGTCAGCCCGGAAATGGCAACAGCTGCGGCCATCACCGGATATCTGACCGATATCAGGGACATTCAGGGCTAGACCGGGGAGACGACAGATGCAGAAATTCGACAAGCTGACCGGCATTGCCGCGCCGCTGAACATCCTGAATGTCGACACCGACATGATCATTCCCAAGCAGTTCCTGAAGACCATCAAGCGGTCGGGTCTCGGGGCCAATCTGTTCGACGAGATGCGATTCACCAAGGAAGGCGCCGAAATCCCCGATTTTGTGCTGAACCGAGAGCCGTATCGCGACTCGCAGATCATCGTTGCCGGCGACAATTTCGGCTGCGGGTCGAGCCGTGAGCACGCCCCCTGGGCGCTGCTCGATTACGGCATCCGCTGCGTGATCTCGACCAGTTTTGCCGACATCTTCTACAATAACTGCTTCAAGAACGGCATCCTGCCGATTGTCGTTTCGGCGGATCAGCGCGACGCGCTGATGGCCGATGCGCAGGATACCGAAAATCCGGAATTGTCGGTTGATCTTGTCGAACAGAAGATCCGGCGTCCGAACGGGGTCGAGATTTCCTTCGAGATTGATCCGTTCCGCAAGACATGTCTGCTGGAAGGCCTCGATGATATCGGGCTGACCCTGGAAAAGGGCACCTCGATCGACAGTTTCGAGGCGGCCCGCGCCGACGACAAGCCCTGGCTGTGAGGCCGGGCGCACAACAATAATATCAAGGCAAGGATGGGCGAAATGGCGTCGAACCGAAAGATCATGGTGTTGCCGGGTGATGGTATCGGCACCGAAATCATGCAGGCCAACATGCGGATCATCGATTGGCTGGCAAAGCACAAATCGATCAGCTTCGACATGCAGGAAGGGCTTGTCGGCGGCGCCGCCTATGACGCGCATGGCACACCGCTGACCGACGAGACGCTTGCCGATTCGATTGCCGCCGATGCGGTGCTGTTCGGCGCTGTTGGCGGGCCGCAATATGACGATCTGGCCTTCGAACTGAAGCCTGAGCGCGGCCTGCTGCAGCTTCGCAAGGAAATGGATTTGTTCGCAAATCTGCGGCCGGCGATTGTGTTTCCGTCGCTTGTCGAGGCGTCGACGCTGAAGCCGGAAATCGTGTCGGGCCTCGATATCATGATTCTGCGCGAATTGTGCGGCGGGTCCTATTTCGCCGAACCGCGCGGCATCGAGGATCTGCCCGACGGCACGCGCCGCGGGTTTGACACCAACGCCTATACGACGCCCGAGATTGAGCGGATCGGCCGCGTCGGCATGGATCTGGCGCGCAAGCGCAATGGCAGGCTGACCTCGGTCGAAAAGGCCAATGTCATGCATTCCGGCGTGCTCTGGCGCGAGGTGATGACAGCGTTGCATGCTGCCGAGGGTGACGGCATCGAGCTTGGTCACATGTATGCCGACAACTGCGCCATGCAGCTTGTCCGCAACCCCAAGCAGTTCGACGTCATTGTCACCGACAATCTGTTTGGCGATTTGCTCTCGGACTGCGCGGCGATGCTGACCGGCTCGCTTGGCATGCTGCCTTCGGCGTCGCTTGGCGCCCCCGACCCGGAAACCGGCCTGCCGAAAGCGATGTATGAACCCGTTCACGGCTCGGCGCCGGACATTGCCGGCCAGGGCATCGCCAATCCGCTGGCGCAGTTCATGAGCTTTGCGATGCTGCTTCGCTACAGTTTCGGTCAGGGCGATGAGGCCGACCTTCTCGAGGCGGCGGTCGACAAGGCGCTGGCGACAAGCCGCACCGGCGACATCATGACGCCAGGCTGCACGCAGACCGGCACCGACGGCATGACCGATGCGGTGATTGACGCGATGGACAGGCTGGCGCGCTAAACGCTTCAGCAAGGCAGAATTATATTAACTCCCGGCACCGTATCCAGGGCCAGGAAGAAGAGGATAGAATGGGATATCGGGTAGCTGTTGTCGGCGCCACCGGCGCCGTCGGACGCGAAATGCTGCAGACCCTTGCCGAGCGGAATTTCCCGGTCGACAAGATGTATGCGCTGGCTTCGTCACGCTCGGCCGGACGCGAGGTGTCGTTCGGCGAGGATGAAGTGCTGACGGTTACCGCGCTGGACAAGTTCGATTTTGGCGAGGCCGATATCGCGCTGTTCTCGGCTGGCGGCAGCACGGCCAAGGAGGTGGCGCCGCGCGCCGGCGAGGCAGGCTGTATCGTCATTGACAATTCCTCGGCCTTCCGCATGGATGAAGATGTGCCGCTGATCGTGCCGGAGGTGAATGCCGATGCCGTGGATGGGGTGCTGCGCCGGAATGGCGGGCGCAATATCATCGCGAATCCGAATTGTTCGACCGCACAGCTTGTTGTCGCGCTGAAGCCGCTTCATGACAGGTTTGGCGTGAAGCGGGTTGTTGTGTCGACCTATCAGGCGGTGTCGGGCGCCGGCAAGCCGGCGATGGACGAGCTGTTCAACCAGACCCGCGGCATCTATGTGAATGACCCGGTAAGGTCGGAAATTTTCACCAAGCAGATTGCCTTCAACGCCATCCCGCATATCGATGTCTTTCTTGATGACGGTTTCACCAAGGAAGAATGGAAGATGACCGCGGAGACGAAGAAGATTCTCGACCCGGCGATCGAGCTGGTGGCGCATTGCGTCCGCATTCCGGTTTTCATCGGCCATAGCGAGGCGGTGTTCATTGAAACCGACAAGCCGATGACCGAGGCCGGGGTTCGCGACCTGCTGCGCGAATCGCCGGGGATCAGCGTGATCGATCACCGCGCCGATGAGGGCTATGTCACCCCGCATGAGGCGGCCGGTGAGGATGCTGTCTTCATCAGCCGGATCCGCAAGGACCCGACGGTCGAGAACGGCATGGTGTTCTGGTGCGTGTCAGACAATCTGCGCAAGGGCGCGGCGCTGAATTCGGTGCAGATCGCCGAACTGGTCGCCGAACGCGGCCTCTCTGGTCGTTAGGACGGGGCGTTGGGATGGCCCGTTAGGATGGCCCGTGAGGATCGGTTCCTGTAAGGCGCTAATCCACCAGCGCGGCGACGCGGTCGAGATTTTCCAGAAGCGCAAGATCGCGCGGCGTGGCACTTACCGCGATGATTTCCTGCGCGGTCTGGCTGGCAAGGCGGAAGGCCGCCACAAGCGGCACGCCGCGCGCCAGCTGTCCGGCCAGAATGGCGGTCAGCAAATCACCACCGCCAGCCACATTTTTTCCGGCGCTGCCGGCTGGGCACCAGATTTCATCGCCCGCGCGCGTTACCAGCAGGTCGCCGACGCTGCCCGGCCTGTCAATTTCTCCTTCACCAACCCCGTCATCTATCCCGGTGGCGATGACGGCCTCAAGTTGTGTCGTTTTTATGAGACGCTGCGCTGCGATTTCGGCCGTGGCCCGGCTGGATACCGGCATGCCCGCCAGATATCCAAGCTCGAATCTGTTCGGGGTGATGATATCGGCCCGCGGCAGCAGCCTTTCGATCATCGCCTGCGCCAGCGCTTCGGGAAGGTAGAGACGCCCTCTGTCGCCAAGCACCGGGTCGAGGATATAGCTGCCCGTCCCGGCACGCCGCCAGGAATCGACAAGGCTGGCGATGGCGTCGGTCTGCCCGACCGAGCCGAGATAGCCGGAGACGATGCCCCCGATCTGTCCGATCTCTGTCATGTCGTGCAGTCCGGCCAGAACATCCCCGACAATGTGGTCGGGCACGGCATCGCCGACACGCCGCCCATAACCCGGATGCGCGGCCAGCATCACCGTCGGGACGAGCAGCGGGGTGAGACCCATCGCCGTCAATACGGGGCCGACAACATTGTTGCCGACAAAGCCGACAGTGACCGAGGAATGGATGGACAATACAGGTCTCATGATGCGCGATTTGTCGCCGGAATTGGTCCGGTAGGCAAATGAAAACTGCTCGCAATCTCGATCTTGCCCGGGCGCTGTATCCGGGCGGCCTTGGCATGCGGCGTGCTTTCGCATTGACTAGTGTTGGGGTGGCGACCTAAAACTCACTACAGGTGCTAATACGAACAGGAAGACCGTGATGGCGAGACAGCGTCCGTTGTCGCCGCATCTGCAGGTATATCGCCCGCAGTTGACGTCGATGATGTCGATCACCCACCGTGCGACAGGCGTCGCCCTGACCACCGGCACGCTGGTGCTGGCGGCGTGGCTGGTAGCTGTGGCGCTTGGTGGCGAGACCTACAGCATGGTGGCCATGTTCGTGGCGCATCCTTTGGGGCAATTTGTCCTATTCGGTTATTCTGCGGCGCTGATATACCATGCAATGAACGGTATCAGGCATTTGTCCTGGGATCTGGGGTTCGGTCTGACCATCCCCGAGGTGTATCGCAGCGGGCATATCGTGCTGTTTCTGACGTTCCTGCTGACGGCATGCCTGTGGCTTGCCATCCTGGCATAGGGGAGACAGGCCATGGCGGATTATCCGGCAGGCATTGCGCAAAGGCGACGCGTCCCGGGGCTGGGGCACTGGCGCTGGCAGCGATACAGCGCCGTCATCGTGTTGTTGTTGATGGTCTATTTCGTGATCACGCTGGCAAGCCTTGGCAATCTTGATCATGCCGGCGCGATGACGCTGGTTGGTCATCCGGCGAACGCGCTGGCGCTGGCCGGGCTTGTGACCATCGGCCTGTGGCATGGTATGCTGGGGTTGCAGGTGGTGATCGAAGATTATATCAGCGTGGATGGCGGTCGCCATGCCGCGCTGCTGGTGGTCCGGGTTGTAATGGGGCTGATTGGCGCGGCGAGCCTGTGGGCCATCGCGCGGGTTGCCCTGTGATACGCTGGTAACGCACTGGCACAAATCGAATGAATGACAGGAAGGGTTGACCTTATGTCGGCTTATGAAATTACGGATCATCACTATGATGTGGTTGTTGTTGGCGCCGGCGGTGCCGGGCTGCGTGCCACCCTTGGCATGGCGGCTTCGGGGCTGAACACGGCCTGCATCACCAAGGTGTTTCCGACACGCTCGCACACGGTTGCGGCGCAGGGCGGCATTGGCGCCGCGCTCAACAATATGGGTGAGGGCGACAACTGGCAGTATCACATGTATGACACGGTCAAGGGTTCCGACTGGCTCGGCGACCAGGATGCCATCGAATATATGTGCCGTAACGCCATCCCGTCTGTCATTGAGCTGGAAAATTACGGTGTTCCCTTCTCGCGGACCGAGGAAGGCAAGATCTATCAGCGTCCCTTTGGTGGCCATACGCTTGATTATGGCAATTCGATGGCGCGCCGTGCCTGCGCCGCCGCCGACCGGACCGGCCATGCCATTCTGCACACGCTCTATCAGCAATGTCTGAAGCACCAGGCGCATTTCCACATCGAATTCTTCGCCCTCGATCTGCTGATGAATGAGGATGGCGAGTGCGCCGGCATCATCGCGCTGTGCATGGAAGATGGCACGCTGCACCGGTTCTGGGGCCAGCAGACCGTCCTGGCGACCGGCGGATATGGTCGGGTCTATTTCTCCTGCACCTCGGCCC
>CBFHRT010000066.1:0-11246 GCA_965658285.1 Puniceispirillaceae bacterium (SeqCode)
ATGGAACCCGCAGCCGGTCACGCCAGCACGCCACGCAGCGCCCACAGCGAGGAAGCAGTTGCCGACACCATCCGGCAGATGCTGAGCGGTGGCCAGTTCAAAGCCGAAGACAGGATCACCGAAAGCCATATCAGCCGTCAGCTTGGCGTCTCGCGAACGCCGGTTCGCATGGCCCTGAAGCTGCTTCATGCCGAGGGACTGCTCACCAAGCTTGAGGGGCGGGGGTATCAAGCCCGTGAATTCGGCCAGGATGCGCTTCGTCAGGCCACCGAGGCGCGCGGTGTCCTCGAGGCGCTGGCGGCAGAACGCCTGGCGCGGATCGGCCTTTCATCACTGAACCGTGAAAGGCTGGACAAATCGGTGGAAGCAACGGCAGCGATTATCAACCGGGGCATCATTGACAACGAGGCGATCGAGGCCTTCTCCGTCGCCAATCTGATCTTCCACCGGACGATCATGCAGGGCAGCGACAACCCCTTTATCGAGGATTGCCTGCGGCGGCTAAAGGTGATGCCCGATAGCGGTGTCGGCGAGGTCCTGGGAGGCGACAGTATCAGCTGGTCACTGAACAGGATCATCGTCAGCCACAGTCAGCATCTGATCATCAAAAAGGCCATCGAGGCTGGCGACGGGGCACGCGCCTTTGCCATGATGCGCGAGCATTCCAGCACCCCGGCCGAGTATCACGAACTGTTCTGATCCCGCGCCATGAGGAATGGCATCAGATGTTGTGCCACCGCATCTGGCTGTTCGACAGGCAGGAAGTGCCCGGCCCCCTCGATAATTTCCAGATGTGCGCCCGGTATCAGCATGGCGATCTCCTGATGCTGGGCAACCGGGCTCCATTCATCCTCGCGCCCCACCATTATGAGCGTCGGGCATGTGATTGACGGCAGATGGGCCCTGGCGTCCGGCCGATTTACAAGCGCCGTGATCTGCCTGTCATGAATTTCCGGTGTCATCCGAAGTACCATTTCGCTCAGACCGGCCATCACATCATCATCACGGCGATGCACCATCGGCGGCAGCCACTTTGCCGCCAGCGCGGCCATGCCATGCTCATAAGCCAGATTGACAATTTCGGCTCGACGTTCCGGCTCTCCGGGTTTCAGCGGATGAATTCCAGTGCTGAGGAGCGCCAGCCTTTCAATCCGGCCAGGGGCCAGACGAACCATCTCAAGCGCCACACGCGCGCCCATGGAATGACCGGCGACAGCCAAAGGCCCCTCGACCGCGGCAAGGCACTCTTGCGCCATCTGCGTTATATGATCCTGATCACACAGCGCGGCGACAATCACCGGTTCTGGAAGATCCTGCGTGACACGCGCCCAGACATGACCGTCCGAAAGCAATCCCGGGACCAATATACAGCTTGTCATGATGTTGGCGGCGCGGGCCCTGCCGGCCCGCGCCTATCCTTTCAGTGCTATTCAGACCTGGTGCGCCAGCTATCCGCATAATTCTCACGCGCCTCGGCAGCATAGGGCGTGGGCGAGACACGAACGCGGATCTCGGTCTGAAGATGCCGTTCCGTGGATGTCTTGCCGGTGTCGTCAGGCTCACCCCACTTCAAGGTCAGCACATCGCCTATTTCGCAACCGGCATCAACAACGCCAAGCGACAGGAAACATCTTTCATTGAAGCTGTAGCCATTGAACATGCTCATCCCGACCATCCTGTCATCCACCATCAACATATCGGCCGAGGATGAGGCATAGTTTGGCTGCGGGAAATCGATCCATTTGAAGGGTGTGCCCTGCTCGAGGCCGCTGGCGATGACCTTCAGCACATCTTCCCGGTTCCATTCCAGCGTCACCCGCTTCCGGTTCGGGCCGTCCTTCATTGCCGTCAGCGCCGCCTTGCCAATGAAATCATCCTTCTTCCAGCCGATATAGAAACTGTACCCAAGCTCAAACGGATTCACGTAGTAATCCTCGATATTGTCGGAAACGAAGCTGCCGCCAATCGAGCCGACAGCCTCATAGCTGTCCGCACCCAGCCAGTTACGATATTCCGTCATCATGCCGTCACCGCTGTAGATGCCCGGCAGCGGCGAGGGAATCCATCCTGATTCCAGCGTATTCGTGGAATAGGCGCGACTTCCGACGGGCACGAGATTGACGCCGATGTCACGCGCCGCCTCCATGATCACGGAGCGGATATAATGCTTGTCGGCATACGGCCCCCAGATTTCAAGACCAGGCGCGCCTGCCATACCGTGACGAAGTGCCTGCACCTTCTTCGAACCGACATTGATCCAGTCGACATGGAAGAACTTGATGTCGGGAATGGGCCCGCCATTGATCTTTTCAAAGATCTGCGGTGCATCCGGTCCCTGAATCTGAAAGCGATAATGCCCCCGCATGACGCGCTCGCCATCCGGGCGACTGTCGGACCTTGGGTCATAGGACAATCGTACATTCCATTGACCGAAAGCCGCCTGAAAACGAAGCCAGTTCGCTGTCGGAGACCGCCCGACAAGGACGAATTTATCTTCACGCTCGCGGAAAATGATCATGTCACCGATCACATGGCCCGCCGGCGTGACAGGCACGAAATGCTTTGCCCTGTTCAGGCCGAAATTCGAGAAATCATTGATCCCGGTATGGGCCAGGAAGGCTTCTGCCTGCGGACCTTCAACAGTCAATTCATCCATATGGTGCGTCTGGTCAAACAACACCGCGCTGTCACGCCAGGCCCGCTGTTCATCACGCCAGTTGCTGAATTCCGGTGCCACGACCGGATATACATACATGCCAATTTTTGAGTTCCGGAGCATTGTAACCGGATTGGCATGGCTGTTGATTACGTCTGTCAGATTTTTCATTGCATTCCCCATTATCAGTAAAAGGTCAGGACTTCACGAGAGACAAGCCGGGCACATTCGCCCGCGCCGGCAAGTCGCCGGCCATAAGGAGGTTCAGATTCTGTCGCGCCAGCCGCGCATGCTCACGCGCCAGCGCCTCGGCCCTTGAGGCTTCACGGGCCTCGACAGCTTCAAAGATCGCCCAGTGGTGGTGGTGCGCGATCAACAGCGATTTGCGGAACGTCGCACTGTCTTCCTGTCCGGCCAGGAACGAACTTGGCGAGGCAAGCGGCATCCGGCATACGCGATCAACCTCGCGAAGCAGGATCTGGCTTGCCGACGCTTCGGCAATCCAGCTGTGGAAATCTGCGTTGAGTTGGACATAAAGCTGGAAATCATCCGGCCCGGACAGTCCCATCAACGCGTCAAGCCTTGTCAGCGTCTGCCGACATGCGGCCAGCATGGATTGGGAAACGCCCCTTTCCGCTGCGGTGCGTGCCGCCAGCCCTTCAAGCGTTCCACGGACCTCGATTGCATCTGTTATATCCTGAATGGTGTAACTGCATACTTGCCAACGCCCCGATGCCTGTCGTTCGACAAGCCCCTCCTGTGCAAGGGTGGCCAGCGCCTCGCGGAGCGGCGTGCGCGATATGTTCAGGCGCTGTGCGAGGAGCGGTTCGGAGACACGCGCCCCCGGCTCAAAGGCGCCCCCCAGGATCAACGACCGTGTCTCGGCAAGAGCCTTCATGCTGAGATTCGCTGAGCGGCTATCTTTTTTCACAGGGTGCCTCCAGATGTACACAGCCTGAAATGTATACAGAAATCCGAAAATGTCTATAAAATAGGCGTGAATTTACAGTCAAATTTCAAATATGTGTACAACTCGGAACATTTATCCCTATTCTGACCTGACAGACGGTTGCCTGCCGGGATGCCGGCCTTCAATTCACTGGCAGCTTTCATGAGACATTGACTATCATAGGGTGATTTTCGGGAGCCTGTGCCGGCATGAATGCAGATGTGATCATTGTTGGTGGTGGGCCAGTGGGCATGGCTCTTGCCATTGACCTTGCCCTCCAGGACATGAAGACGATTGTCGTTGAACGCCACGATGCGATCCAGCAAGTCCCGAAGGGGCAGAATCTGACCGCGCGCACCGGCGAGCATTTCCGCCGCTGGGGCGTGACAGACGCCATCCGTGCCGCCTCGCCGATCCCGCGCAGTTATGGCAGCGGGGGGATCGCCACCTATGGCAACTACCTGTCAGATTATCACTATGAATGGTTCAACCGCGCCCGCATCGTTGACTATTACGCGGCAACGAATGAACGCTTGCCGCAATATCGAACCGAAGCGGTGCTGCGGGCAAGGGCCGATGATCTCGATAACATCACGCTGCGCACCGGGTGGAGCTTCGATCAACTGGACCAGGATAAGGATGGCGTCACGGTCCGGATCAAAGAGACCAAAGGCGAGCAGACAGACACATTATCGGCGAAATATCTTGTCGGTTGCGACGGGGCCCGCTCGCCCGTGCGCGAGGCTGTCGGGATTACCCAGACCGTAGACCCGCATGACAGGCTGATGGCCCTGCTGGTGTTCAATTCCCGGCAGCTCGATGAAAAACTGGCCATTTATGGCGACAAGGCCATCTTCAATGCCATCAGCCCGGATATGAATGGATATTGGCAGTTTCTTGGCCGGGTTGACCTCGACGGAAACTGGTTCTTCCATGCGCCTGTTCCCGCTGGAACCACGCGCGAGAATTTCGACTTTCGGGGGCTTTTGAACAAGGCCGTCGGGGCCGAGGTCGATGTTGATTTCACCTATGTCGGCTTCTGGGATCTGCGTCTCAGCCTGGCCGACACATATCGGCAGGGCCGCGTGTTCATTGCCGGCGATGCAGCGCATTCGCACCCCCCCTATGGCGGCTATGGTATCAATACCGGATTTGAGGATGCACGCAATCTGGCCTGGAAGCTGGCCGCCTGCCACGGCGGATGGGCCGGCGACAGCCTGCTCGACAGCTACACGGCCGAACGGCACCCGGTTTTTGCTTCGACCCGGGATGATTTTATCGTGAAATCCATCCTCGAGGACCGCGATTTTGTTGACAGCTACCACCCTGATCGGGATCTGGCGGCATTCGAGACAGCCTGGAAACAGAGGGCCAGCGGTGATGACAGCCTGGTGACGCAGTATCTGCCGCATTATGAGGGCTCGCCGATCATCTGCGGTGAGACAGACACCGCCTCTGGCGCAATCTCTGGCGCAATCTCTGGCGCGACCGGGCAGCATACCTTCACCGCCAGAGCCGGACATCATCTGGCACCGCGGCCGCTTGCCGATGGGCGCGATCTATGGGACATGCTTGGCCTTGGATACACATTGCTGGATCTGACCGGAAATGCCGATCTGCAGCGCCGCTTCGACGCTGCCGCAAAGCGGCGGGGCATTCCGCTGAAGATACGGGATCTGGCTGATGCCAGCCTTGTGGAAAGCTACGGGGCACAAGCCATTCTTGTCCGTCCGGACAACTTCATTGCCTGGGCCGGTTCGGCCAATAACTGTGACGCCGCCGCCATAATCGATCAGGCCACCGGCGCGTGAGGAGACCCTAATGTCATACGAACTTGGACATCACTATATCGCCGGCAAGTGGCTTGCCGATGCGCCGAACGGGTTGATCGATGTGGAGAATCCCTCCGATGGCACAGTCATCGGCGTGGCCCCAAATGGCTCCGGCGAACTGGCAGCAAGGGCGGTGATGGCAGCACGGGATGCTTTCGAGACCACAAGCTGGGCCAGTGATCCACGCCAGCGCGCGGCAGCACTGCTCGAATTCGCCGATATTCTTGAAAGCCGGACGGACGAGATTGCGGCGCTGATGGCGCGCGAGAATGGCAAGGTGCTGGCGCAGGCCCGGCATGAGGTGGTGGCAGGTTATAGCGAGGCCCGCTATTACGCCGGTGTTGCCCGCAATGTGTTTGGCCGCACCTTTGAAAGCGGCGTGGGCAAACTCAGCCTGATGACGCGTGAGCCGTCCGGCGTGGTGTCTGTTATCGTCCCGTGGAACGCGCCGGTGACGTTGCTGGTGCGCTCGGTCGCACCCGCGCTGGCGGCGGGGTGCGCGGTCGTGATCAAGCCGGCCCCGCAGACACCTCTGACCAACGCTGCCGTCATGGCCTGCTTTGACGCGGCAACGACATTCCCGGCAGGCATTGTCAATTCCGTCAATGAATATGGCACAGAGGTCGGCACCGTCCTGTCCTCGCACCCGGAAATCGATGTCATTTCCTTTACCGGGTCTTCACGCACCGGCAAGATCATCATGGCGAATGCCTCGGACACAATCAAACATGTGTCGCTGGAACTTGGCGGCAAGTCACCGGCGCTGGTGTTCAGTGATGCCGATCTGGACAAGAGCGTTGCCGAAATCCGCCGCGGCGTGCTGGCCCTGAACGGACAGATGTGCACATGCATCAGCCGTATTCTTGTTCAGGATTCAGTCTATGACAGCATGAAGGAACGCCTTGCCGAAGCCTTCCGGTCGGTCAAGCTCGGCGATGCCTGCACCGCGGGTACCGAGCTTGGCCCGATCATCGACAAGGCCAACCAGACCCGGCTTCTCGACATCATCGACCGCGCCGCGGATGAGGCCAGCATGGTGGTGCATGGCAAACCCGGCGATGGTGATCTGGCCGCCGGTTTCTTTATCAGCCCGACAATGTTCGAGATCGAGGATGTGGATCATGACCTTGTCCAGGACGAATTGTTCGGGCCGATTGTCTCGCTGGAAAAATTCACCGACGAGGCAGACGCCATCGCCCGCGCCAACGCCACGCGCTACGGACTTGCGGCATCGGTGTATAGCTGCGATCTCAACCGGTCCATGCGCATGGGCCGCAGGTTGAAATTCGGAACCGTCTGGATGAACTGCCACAACCGCCTGCTGGCCGAGGTTGAAACCGGCGGCTATCGGGAGAGTGGCATCGGCAGGCTTCACGGCATCGAGGCCATGAACGACTTCCTCGAGACCAAGCATATCTATCTGGAATCCGAAGGCTGATGCCGACGATCAACTATCTCACCCGCATCGAATTCGATTTCGGCGCCCTTGCGGGGCTCGGTGTGGAAATTCAGCGGCTCGGACTGAAGAGGCCGCTTCTTGTCACTGACCGCGGCATCGCAGAGGCCGGCATCCTGCAACGGGCGCTTGATGCCGCCGCCCCTGCGCAGCCTGCGATTTATGACGGCACCACCGAGAATCCCACCGAACAGTCACTTCTGGAATGTCTCGATATCTGGAATGACCGCGGCTGCGACGGGGTGATCGCGCTTGGCGGCGGGTCTCCCATCGACCTTGCCAAGGCAATTGCACTGATAACAAGTCATGGCGGCAATCTGGCGGACTATAATGTGAAGACGGGGGGCTCTGCAGGGATTGGCAAGGTCTCGCCGCAGATCGCGATTCCGACCGCCGCTGGAACCGGGGCCGAGGTGGGCCGCGCCTGCGTGATGAGCCTGCGTGACGGCTCGAAGATGGTGGCGGTCAATCTGAACATGGTTGCCGATCTTGTAATCTGCGACCCGGAGCTGACGCTGTCGCTGCCGCCGCGCCTGACCGCAGCAACCGGCATCGACGCGCTCAGCCACGGTGTGGAGACTTACTGCAGCACATGGGACAATCCGCCGGCTGCCGCCATCGGGCTCGAGGCTGTTCGCCGCGCGGCGAAATGGCTTCCCGTCGCTGTCGAGAACGGACGTGATCGCACGGCCCGCCGGGAAATGATGATGGCGTCGCTGATGGGCGGCATGTGTCTGCAGAAGGCGCTTGGCGGCGCGCATGCGATGGCAACGCCGCTCGGCGAGCTGCATCTTCACCACGGCACGCTGATCGGCATCCTGCTGCCGCATATCCTGCGCTTCAACAAAGGCCATGCCGACGCCGCCTTTGCCGATCTGCGCACCGCGATGAATATTCGGCCCGAGACCGAACTTCACGACTGGATGAGCGAGTTCGTCAGCGACATCGGCCTGCCGACAACCCTGGCCGCACTTGGGGTGCAGGCCGATCAACTGCCCGCGATCGCCGAAAAGGCAGCGCAGGACCATCTGTCCGCCACCAATCCGCGACCGGCAATGGCAACTGACTATCTCAGCATGTTACAGGACGCATTATCCGGCTGAGGCCCGTGCCGTCTATGGGCTTGCAAAGGACGGGGGTCAGCCTGAATGCCCGCCTGTGACGGCTACATGCGACTGGGAAGATACAGCGCGATATCGGGAAAGGCCACCAGCAGGAACAGACAAACGGCCATGGCAACCCAGAACGGCAGGACGCCTCTGAAAATGGTTGCCATCGGCACGTTGGCGGCGACGCCCTTTACGACAAAGACATTGACCCCGACAGGCGGCGTGATCAAACCCATCTCGATCACAATCACACAAATCACACCAAACCAGATCGGGTCGAAACCAAGCCCCGATATGATGGGAAACACCACCGGCAGCGTCACGACCAGCATCGCCAGCCCATCAAAGAACATTCCCAGAATGATATAGCCAATCAGAATGAGCAGGAGCGTGCTGTAGGGACCAAGTCCAAGCGCCTTGAGTTCCAGCGCCAGCGTTTCCGGAATATGCGTCAGGGCCAGAAACGGGCCGAAGACATGCGCGCCGATGATGATGAGATAGAGCATTGCCGTCATCATCACCGTTTGAAGCAGGATGTCCGGCAATTGGCCTATTTTGACAGCGCCGGTACCAAGAGCGAGCGCCGTTACCATCGACGCGCCAACGCCCGCCGCTTCCACCGGTGTGAAAACCCCAAGATAGATGCCGCCAATCGAGGTGAGGATCACTCCAATCAGCGGCAGCGAATGCAATGTGGCGAACAGCTTGTCACGGGCCGTTGTGGCCGGGCCGACAGGCCCCTCGGAGGGACGCAGGAATGTCACAATCGCGATGGTCGCGACAAACAGAAGCGACAGCAGAATGCCGGGCAGGATGCCGGCGATGAACAGCTTGCCGATGCTTTCCTCGGTGAGAATGGCGTAAAGCACAAAGCCGGTTGATGGGGGAATCAGAATGCCCAGCGTGCCGCCAGCGGCAACCGAACCTGTCGCCAACCCGTCGCCATAGCCGAACCGCTTCATCTGCGGCAGTGCCACCTTGCCGATGGTTACAGCCGTCGCCACCGAGGACCCGGATACCGCGGCAAAAGCGGCGCACCCGACAACCGTCGCCGAAGCCAGCCCACCGCGCAATCGTCCGATCCAGGCATAAGCCGCCTCATAGAGCCTCTGGGAATAGCCGGCGGCACCGGCCATATTCCCCATCAGCACAAACAGCGGAATGATTGAAAGACTGTAGGCGGTAATCGAGGAGTAGGTTTCAGAGGAGAGAGTCGCAACCGCCACCCGCTGACCGTCAATCACCCAGATGCCACCAAAACCGACCACGAGAAGCGCCATGCCAACAGGCATCCGCGCGATCAGAAAAAAGAATAACGCCAGAATGCCCAGAAAGCCGATCAGGGTTTCACTCATAATCCTTGACCCCTGACAGGAGCTGCAACACCAGCTGGACGATCAGCACGACGGCATATCCCCCCATGCCAATGGTGATCGCACCATAGGCAATCCAGACCGGAATTTCGATCATATTGGTGACATCACCATATTCATGCGCGTCAAGCGCCTTGGCCCAGGTTTTCTGGATCAGCAGAAACAGGATATAGGCCCCGAGGCTCCGGGCAAGCACATCGCCGAGATACCGACCCCAATGACCAATCTTGCGGTCAAAGATATCAACCCGAATATGGGCACCGCTGGCAGTGGCATAGGGCATTGCCATCATCACCACGATCGACATGCCGATTTGCACGATCTCGGCATCGCCAAGGACCGGGTCATTCATCACATATCTGCGAAACACAGCATAGCTGACAAGGCACATGATCACGAAAAGCGCCGCGCCGCTGAACGCGGCGAGCGCTTTCAACAGGCGCCCGGAAAGCTCCCGGGCACCGTGTCTTTTTGATTTGGAGATCAAGATCAGTTCTTGAGCGCGTCAGCCCATTCCTGGGCCTTGATACCGTCAGCCTCGAGTTCTGCGATCAGTGCCGTCGCCAGCTTCGAAGACGCGGCATCGAATTCAGCAGCCCGCTCGGAGGAGAGCTGAACCACTTCACCGCCGGCAGCTTCCCACTTCTCCAGCGCCTTGACCCCGGAGGTCGACATGGTGATGTGGCCGCCTTGCGACATCCCGGCCCCGGTCATGCTGGCAAGCTTGGCCTGCGTTCCATCATCGAGCCCGTCCCAGCTGTCCCGGTTCATGACCAGCATAAACAGCGAGTTGGATCCATCCATGCCTGTGGTGACATATTTGACCACCTCGCCAAGCTTGAAGCTTGAGAGAACGGATGTGTCGACAAGAACGCCGTCGACAACACCGGTATCAAGCGCCTGATACACCTGCGTGATCGGCATTGAAACGGCCGTTGCCCCCCAGGCTTCGATCACCCGTCCGGTGTTCTTTGACGGCACCCGAATTTTCAGGCCGGCAAGATCGGACAGCTTTTCGATTTTCTTTTCGGCCATCAACAGCTTTGCCGGCTCGGCAGACCAAAGGCCCAGAAGCTTGGTGCGGCGAAACTCGTCACTGACAACATCGATGCTGTCCCACATCTTCTTGGTGATGTCCTTGTTCCCCGGCACCACGCCTGGAAGCTCGACAAGGAGTGTTTTCTTGAATTGCGACGCCGTATAGCCAGGCAGCGCGTAAACGATATCGGCGACACCATCGAGGACACGGTCATATTGCTTGACCGGGCCTGCGCCAAGCTCGCCGGCTGGATAGACACGGATGGTCGTCTCGCCACCCGTTGCCGCAGCGATCTTTTCGGCAAGCGGCAAGAACATTTCATTGTGAAGGTGGTATTTGGTTGACGAAAAATGCGCCAGTTTCAGTTCATCCGCAAAGGCAGTCCCGGCAAAACAGATGCCCACCAAACCTGCGATCAACACTCTTAAGCTCTTCATGGTTCACTCCCCAATTCATAAGGTCTTCTTTTAAAGGCTTTTTTTGCCTCTTGCTACAATCATCCAATAGATTGGCTTGATTGTCCATATATGATGCCAAACCATTACAAACTGTGGCCGAGTTCTGCACAGCCGGGGCGCCTCACCATCCTTTCCTGATAGACCCGGCACGACGCCCCTCCCCCCAGCACCGCCAAATTCGCTACGCCAATCTCGCTACGCCAATCGCGCAACGCCAACCGTGTAGCAGGATGCTTGCCTAGACAATCACTGCCTCTTCAAACGCCCTCTCGCCAAGACCATTATCAAAGATCCCCTTCTCATCGATCCACGCGCGGGACTGATCGAAGATATCCTTGGAATATTCTTCGAAGACGAGCCGTTCGCCCGGCCCG
>CBFHRT010000067.1:0-10956 GCA_965658285.1 Puniceispirillaceae bacterium (SeqCode)
CATGCCAGTCGGTCTGCACGGGCGGCAGCATACCTTCAGGGCAGACAAGGGTGATGGCGCCGCCATGTCCCCGCTGATGAAGGGTATGAAGCGCGTCGAGCGCCGTCAGGCCGCCACCGATGATCACGACCGCCGCGTCGTTGGGGACCTGCTCTGGCCAGTCACCGCGCCACGGCACACGGACCAGTCCCGGCGCATCGGCTGGCCGTGAATTCATCGGCCATTCCGGGGCCGGATTGCCGGTGGCGATCACGATCCGGCTGGCGGCGAGAGTCGTGTCGTCTGCCAGCGTGATCAGCCAGCCTTCTGGCGTCTTGACGATGGTTTCAGCCAGGCTTTCATGGTGCGGAATCTTCGCAATGCCGGGAAAGGAGCCAATCTGCTCCGCCATGTAGGCGGCAAAGTCGCGGCGCCTGTAGAAATCACCGACGTCGGTCCGCGCATCTGCATCATCGGTGACCCTTTCGGCGGCCCATTCGGCGAAATGGTCCGGCCGGTCAGGCCAGAGCCGCATCAGATCGGCGCGCACATTCAGCCGGAAATCGTCGGAAATACATCCATAGGCCTGACCCTGTCCAAGGGGGCCTGGCCCGACAATGGCAAGCTGGTCCGGTTGCATGCCGCGGGTCAGCAGATGCATGGTCAGGGCGGCGGCACTGTAACCGCTGCCAATGATGCAGACAGAAGCCGTCATGCCGTGATCAGGGCCTTTGGTGCGGTACTACCGATGCGCATCGGCGGTGGCGGCAAAATGATCCATGGCCGTATCGATCCGATCGAACATGTCATCCAGTTCGGCCTCGGTGATGACAAGAGGTGGACAGAACCCGACAATATCGCCCGGCAAGGCGCGCAGGATCACACCATGTTCCTGGATCGCGGCGACAGCCTGTGCGGCGATCTTGATCGCCGGGTCGAATTTGCGGCGTGTCGCGGTGTCGGCACTGAACTCCATCGCGCCGATCAGTCCGATGGCACGGCTGTTGCCGATGAAATCGAACCTGTCCATGCGCTTCACCCGTTCGGCGAAACGGGGGGCAAGTTCTTGCACATGGCCGACGATGTCGCGTTCCTGCATCAGCTGCTGCGCGCGCAACGCCACCGCGGCGCAGACCGGATGCGCCGAATAGGTGTAGCCGTGACCGAATATGCCGAGGCTGTCAGCCTGGCTGGCAAGCGTGTCATAGATGCGGTCCGACATGAGCACCGCGGAGATCGGAAGATAGGCCGATGACAGGGCCTTGGCGCAGGTCAGCATGTCGGGGCGCACATCCATCGCCTGCGACCCCCACATATGGCCGGTCCGGCCAAAGCCGCAGATCACCTCGTCGGCGACAAGCAGCACGTCATATTTTTCCAACACCCGCCGGATTTCCGCGAAATAGCCTTTCGGCGGGATCACCACTCCGCCGGCGCCCATCACCGGTTCGGCAAACAGGGCGGCGACCGTGTCCGCTCCCTCGGTAAGGATCAACGCCTCCAACTCGTCCGCGCAGCGCCGGGCGAACTCAGCCTCGCTCTCGCCCTCGCGGCCTTCATTGTAGAAGCAGGGGGATGTTGTGTGTTTCACGAAATCCAGTGGCAGGCCGAACCCATCCTGCGCATAGGCAAGTGCGGTCATGCTGGCGGCGGCCATGGTGACGCCGTGATAGCCGCGACGGCGGCTGATGATCTTGCGTTTTTCGGGCTTGCCGCGTGCCGCCTGGTAATACCAGACCATCTTCATGGCGGTGTCGTTCGCCTCGGACCCGGAGGAACAGAAGAACGCCTTGGCGATGCTTGATCCGTCGGCGGCGGGCGGGGCGATGCTGATCAGATGTTCGGCAAGGTCAATGGCTGGCCCGACCGTCTTGCCGGCAAAGCTGTGATAGAAGGGAAGCTTGCCGAACTGGTCGATGGCGGCTTGCACGAGTTCAGGTTCGGAAAAGCCGAGCGAGGTGCACCACAGACCGCTCATCCCCTCATAGAAACGCTTGCCACTCTCATCCTGCACGAACACACCGCTGCCCCTGGCCATGATATGTGGCCCGGTATCGGCCAGCATCGCCGGTTTGGTGTAGGGGTGCATGTGAAAGGCTATATCGCGGCTTTCCGGAGAATTGCCGGGAAATTTGTCTTTTGTCGGGGTTTCGTCCGGGCTCATGCCGAAATCCTCATGCCAAAATCTTCATGCCAAAATCTTCATGCCAAAATCTTCATGTTGGCGGCCCAGGCGGCGGCACCCATGTTCAGACATGCTGTCCGCCATTGACATGCAGCTCGGCGCCATTGATGTAGGCGGCACTTTCATTGCACAGGAAAAAGATCGTTTCGGCGACCTCCTCTGAAGTGCCGAACCGTCCCAGTGGGATGCCTGGCAGCATGGCTTCCTCGCTTCCCGGGGACAGGATTTCGGTCATGATCTCGCCTGGCGCGATGGCGTTTACGCGAACCCCGCGCTTGCCGAAATCCGATGCCATCTCGCGGGTCAGCGCACTCAGCGCCGCCTTTGACGAGGCGTAGGCACTGCCGGCAAATTCATGAACCCGGCTGCCGGCAATCGAGGTGACATTGACCACCGTCCCGCTGCCGCGCTCGAGGGGCTCGATCAGGGCGCGTGCCAGCGTCACCGGAGCAAACACATTGACCTGAAAGACACGCTGCCAGACCTCCAGCGGCGTCAGAACCGAATCCAGCCGCTCGCCATCGCTCCCTTTCGGTGAAATGCCGGCATTGTTGACAAGGGCGTGCAGCGGCTGGCCATCAAGGCGTTGCATCAATTCAGCTGCACCGCGTTCCAGCGCTTCCGGCGATTCAAGGTCGATTTCGACATGGTCCTGGTCGCCATCACCAGCATGCCAGGGGCACTGTCCGGGAACGGCGCCGCGCGAACAGGTGATCACCCGCCACCCGGCGTCGGAAAAGCGCTTCACCGTGGCATGTCCGATGCCACGGCTCGCCCCGGTCAGCATGATGGTTTTCTGTGCTTCACCCATAACCCGAAGCTAGTCCATTTGCCGCCGCCTGCCAAGCGCCGAGCGCGTCTATAGATGCGCCAGATATTGTTTGGCCAGCGGGTGGGACGGCGCCCTGAAGAACCGGTCAGCCGATGCTGTTTCGACAATGCGGCCACTATCGAGGAGGATGACATCCTCGCCAAGACGTTCCGCCTGTGCCCGGTTATGGCTTGTCATGACGATGGTCATGCCGTCTGCATGGGCCTGCCGGACCATTGTCTCAACAAATTTTGTCGCCGCGAAATCAAGATGCGCCGTCGGCTCGTCAAGGAACAGGATATCGGGCCGTGCCGCCAGCGCCCCGATCAGGGCCAGTTTCTGCTGCTCGCCGCCCGACAGCATGCGCGCTGGCGCGGTCGCCCGCCTGTCTATCTCGGCCCGTCGCAACCAGTCATGAAGCGCGGCATTGTCAAGGCTCGGGCATAGAAAGCGCAGGTGGCCACCGGTCGTGCGACGGGTGATGATCGGTTTCTGGAAGACCATTTTCTGGCGCGCCCGTGGTGGGCCGCTGATCGTGCCGGCATCGCAATCGATCAGACCATGCAGGCAGTTCAAAAGCAGTGTCTTGCCGGCACCATTATGCCCCAGAAGCAGCGTGATGCTGCCACGCCGGATTGTCGCCGAAACCGAACCAAGGAGGGTGACGCCGTCGCGTCGCAACGTGAGGTCGCGTGCCGTCATGATGATGTCGGAGGGAGCGCGCTCAGACATCATGACCAAGGTTCCGGAAGCTGTGGCGTAGCAGCTGGCTGACGATATTGACCGTGAGGGCGACCAGCAGCAGGACAATCCCCAACGCCATCGCGAAGGCAAGTTCCCCCATCGAGGTGGCCAGCGCGATCGAGGTTGTCATGACGCGTGTCGAATGTCGGATATTGCCGCCGACGATCATTACCGCGCCAACTTCGGAAATGGCGCGTCCGAAACAGGCAAGGCCGATTGTCAGCAAGGCGACGCGCGCCTCGAAGACCAGCGCCTTTATGCGGGCAACCCGGCCAAGGCCGAGCGACTGGAACAGTGGTGCGTATTCGCCATTCAGTGATTCAAAGGCCTGCCGTGACAGGGCAATCGAAATCGGCAGGACAAGGACTGTCTGTGCCAGCATCATCGCTGCCGGCGTGTAGAGAATGCCCATGAACCCCAGCGGGCCTGACCGCGAAATCAGCAAATAGATCAACAGCCCGATGACAACCGGTGGCATGCCAAGAAATGTGTTGCTGACAACGATCAGCGCCGTCCGGCCTGGAAAGCGGTAGGTGGCCAGCAGCGCGCCCATCGGCAGCCCGATGACCAGCGAGGCCAGAACCGCCGTCAGGCTGACAGTCAGCGAGAGCCCGATGATTCCCATCAGTTCCGCATCCCCCGCGGCGAGCATCGAAAGGGCAATCTGGAAGGGGGTCAGGATATCCATGCTGGCAGTACGATGGTGCGATCTGGCATGCTATCGGCGCTTGTCCTGTTGGCCGCTGGGTATGTGTCTGGCACAGGACCGGTGGTCCCGGTCAACGCGGCGTGTTGAGCTGGCCACCGGCCGGCGTCTCATCTTCCGTCAGCGCCGCCTCACGCGCCCGGCCGATCATCTGTTTCACTTCGCGGGCAAGCTTTGGCGTTTCCGCCGGGTGCAGAAAGCCGCCAATCTCGGTGGTCCGGCCATGCGAGCGGACAACAACTCTCCGGCGCTGACGGGCGTGCATCTCCGGTTCATCCCGGGGTGTCAGTTCCACCTGTGCCCATGCGGTCGGCACTTCTGTCGTCTGGCGGTCACCGGCGGGCGATACGTTCTCGATTGTCAGCTGCCGGCTTGTCGCTGTCAGATGCTGGCGGCGTTTGGCGGCGCGGTAATTCATCTTGAAGGCAATCCAGACAACCAGCAATTCGAGACCAAGGAACCCGATGACCGGCCATGCCCCCATCAGGAAGAAACCGAGGCCAATGCAGAAAGCAAGGGCGCCAAGTGCGATCATGACCAGCGCGAAGCCGCGCGGCGACAATGACCTGTAGGGCCAGATGGTCATGGTTTCGCGGTGACGGGTCACGTTTTGGGTCCTGCCATAGTCATCCATTCAAGTCAGAAGAAAAAGCCACAGCAAGGCGTGTCCGGTCAATTGCAAAAGCCACGCGGGACCATCTGTCGCTGTCCTTCATGGCCACAGGCCGCGTAATGACGACTTGCCGGGGCGGGATCCGGTCTTTAGCATGCGCAGTCGGAAGGAGATGCCGTTATGTCGATTACAGCGCTTGGATATATGGGCATCCGTTCACCTTCACTTGGCGACTGGTCGGATTATGCGCGCCGACAGCTTGGCATGCAGCAGGTCGACCGTGGCGGCGGCACCCTGTCATTCCGTATGGATGACTGGCAGCAGCGTCTGGTTCTGCTTGATGAGCCGGGTGACGAATTCGCCTTCATGGGATGGCAGGTGGAAAGCGTTGGCGACCTCGATATCCTTGCCGCGAAGATCGAGGCATCGGGCATCAGTGTCACCGAGGCCGACAGCTCGCTATGCGATCAGCGTTTTGTCACCAGAATGATCTTTTGTGACGATCCGGACGGCAATCGTGTCGAACTCTTCGCGATGCCTAAACTGGCCACCGATCCATTCGCGCCGGGGCGGCCGATTGACGGGTTTCTGACCGGACCCTATGGCATGGGGCATGCGGTTCTGCATGTCGAGGATGTCGCGCCATTGTTGCCCTTCTACCGTGATGTGCTGCAATTCCGGGTCAGCGATTATGGCCTTTCCCCCTATCCGATGTATTTCTTTCATGTGAATGGCCGCCATCACAGCTTTGCGATGATTGGTACCGGTCGCCGCGGGCTGCATCACTTCATGGTTGAATATCAGAATCTTGATGATGTCGGGCAGGGCTATGACATCGCACAGATGGAAGAGGAGCGGGTTGCCTACACGCTTGGCCGCCACACCAATGACTATATGACGTCTTTCTACGCCCATACACCGTCGAATTTTTTCATCGAGAGTGGATGGGGCGGCCGCGTGATCGATCTTGATCAGTGGCAACCCCATGAAACGAATGTCGGCCCCAGCTTCTGGGGGCATGACAGGGTGCATCTTCCCGAGGACCGCCGGGCCATCATGCGCGACATGCGCCTGAAGGCGGCAGCCGAGGGAAAACGCACCCCGCGGCTTGTCGACTGTCCATGGCTTTATGATCAACTGAGCAATTGAACCCAGATATGATGAATGAAACGGCGTCCGTTAAAGCGGATTATGATGTGGTGATTGTCGGCCTTGGTCCGACCGGGGCAACGCTGGCCAATCTCCTTGGTGAATATGGCCTTGATGTCCTTGTTCTTGAGCGTGAGGAATCTGTCTATCCTCTGCCGCGGGCCGTGCATTTTGACGACGAGGCGATGCGGGTGTTCCAGTCAATCGGGCTGGCCGAGGCCATCGGCCGTGACGCGCGGGTCAATGTCGGGACCAAATTCGTCGATTCGAACATGGATCTGATGCTGGACTGGTCGCGGCCGCAGGAAATCGGGCCGCTTGGCTGGCACCCCAGCTACCGCTTTCACCAACCGGACCTCGAGGCCGAACTGAACCGTGGTCTGGCAGGCCAGGACACGGTGACGGTGGTACGATCGGCCAATGTCACCGCGGTTACCGACCATGATGATCACGTCATCGTCGGCTATGAGCATGACGGAGCCACCACATCGGTGGCGGCGCGGTATGTCGTCGGCACGGATGGTGCCCGGTCGATCGTGCGCGCATCGATGGATAGTGGGTGGGAGGATCTTGGCTTCCAGGAGCGTTGGCTTGTCATCGATGTGCAGCTTTTGCAGCCGCGTCCCGACCTTGGCGATTTCACCATCCAGACATGCGACAAGGCGCGGCCGACCACCTATGTGCGATGCCCGCGTGACTGGCGCCGCTGGGAAATCAGCCTGAAGCCCGAGGAAACAGCGGACATGGTGACCGAGGAGTCCTTCATCTGGCCAAAATTGCGCCCGGCGATCACCCCGCAGGAAGGCGCCATCAGGCGCAAGGCCGTCTACAGTTTTGAATCAAAACTGGCGACACGCTGGCGTGAGGGCCGCCGCCTGATTGCCGGTGATGCGGCGCATCTGATGCCGCCTTTCCTCGGTCAGGGGATGTGCACGGGAATTCGCGATGCGGCCAATCTTGCCTGGAAGCTGGTGGCGACCCTGAAATGGGGCGCACCGGATGACGTTCTCGACAGCTATGAGATGGAACGCCGTGACCACGCACGAATCTACATCGAAACCGCGGTCAGTGTCGGCGAGATGATGAACAGTGCCGAGACGGCGGAGGCGTTGACGCACGCGGTGCGACCTGATGGGTCGGCGCAGATGCAGTCAATCAATCGCGGGCTTGAGCGCGCCATCGGCCCTGCCGGTGACAGCTTTGCCGGCATGCGGATGCCACAGCCTGTGCTGTCGGATGGTCAGCGGCTGAGCGATGCCATGAAGGGCCGGTTTGCGATCATCGGGCGCGGTGCGGCATTGCAGGCTGGCGATCTGCCGCCATCGCGGCTGGCGCTGGCGATCAATGCCGACGAGCATGACGAGGTGGACAGGATGCTTGCATCCCTTGGCGTCGGGTCACTGGTTCTGCGGCCTGATTTCTACTGTTTTGGCGCGCAGCCGGATGCCGGTGGTGACGGGTTGCGCAGGCTCATGACCGCCCTTCATGATGAATTGGGCGTGCCGGCCTGATTGATTCTGTCTGCTGGCCACGCCGCGATCAGGAACATACCCGCGCCGTCGCCATGCGATAGCGAACAGCATCCGTCTCACCAGTGGTGAGTTTCAATGATTTGCCGCCATCAGCGTCATTCGGCTTTGTCTGCAGGAACCAGAAATCCATACCGGCACGGCTGAGAACCTGCATCAACGGATTGCCGGTGTTCGTGCCGTATTGGCTGACATTGTCGGTGGCGAGATTGACCACGAATCCGTCGGTGTAGCCGCCGCCCCAGCGGTTGGTGCCCTTCATGCCCTCAAGCGAGCTTGGCAGCGTGTATTCGTTGGACTCGTCCAGCTTCACGAAGTTGGACGGGTTCGTTGGCATGTTGCTGATCTTGAACTCGACATAGCAATATTTGGTCGAATTGCTGGGGCTGTCACACACCTGAACGCTGTCCCGGTCCTCGACGGCGTTGCACATGGCCTGTTCGGTCATCCCGATTGAACTGCAGGGCTCGCTGCTGTCCGAGGCGGAGGTGGAAAACTGGTATCTGCTGGTGAAGCAGCTGTTCCAGCCATCGGTATCGCTTCCCCACTGCACATAGGGTTTATCGAACCCCATGACGAAATTGTAATTGTCGTTGGTCGTCCTGAACAGGAAGGGGGAGATATGCTTTCGCTTTGTGAAAACACCGAAATCGGGTGAACCCTTGACCTTGTCCTGTGTGGCGCCGGAACAATCCTTGCTGCTGCTGGTCGTGCCGAAGATATATTCAACATTCTCGGCGGCCGAGGCCGACTCCCAGGAATAGGTCACATAGGAACGGCGGTTGATGAAATCCTCACCGCGCATGGTGCCGACATCGAGAAGCATCGCGGTGTGCCCCGCGCTCCCCGACAGCTCACAGGTCTCGTAAATCTGCAAGGTCAGCTTGTCACCGGGCACCGTCCTGTAAGTCTCGCCAACCGTCAGGTCGTCCTTGATCCGGATGCTGGCAAAGCGGTCCCCCTGTTCCCCAATAAGCGAGTTCGTGTCGATGGTGCAATTGACCAGTGTTGCATTTTCCGGCACCGGGCAGGCGGCGGCGATATTGATCGTGTTGTTCGCTGCGTCGAATACACAGGGCGACGGATTGTCATTGGCGTCATAGGTGAACCCGTTGCAGGCGTCATATTGCGGCGATATCGAGGCGTCGAACACGGCCTCGAACCTGATATCAGGCTGATCGTGATCGCCGACGACCTCAACCGCGACAGTTGTCTCGCCGCCATCCTCGATAGCCACAACGCCGGCCGGGGCAAATCTGACAATAGGCACCCGTTTGTTGAGGCGTGTGCCACGCGCCTGTTTCATTGCATAACCGGCACCTTTGGTCGTGCCCTCAGCTGACACAAAGCTGAAATTCGTTTTAAGAACAGCGGACTGGCCATCTCCTGCCACTTCAAACAGCGGCAGTGTCAGGGGCGCGCCGGGCCGCACAAACTCGCCGTCTGAAGCGGTCAGGTTGAAGCTGCCAACCTTGTCGACATAGGTCGATTGCGAACTGTCAGGCTCGAACCGCCAATATGCCAGAAGGTCGGGTTCATCCGCCGGTTCCAGTTCGCGGTCGAAGCGTTCATAGAGCTCTCCAAGCGATGTCGTGGCGCTCCACAGGCGGATTTCATCGACGATGCCGTCAAGCCTGTCCGGGGCTGTATTGTTGTCTCCACCAATGAATAACGGCCGACCGGCAGCCGTATTCACCGTGACATTGCCGCTTTCGCTGGCCGTGGAATCCAGCCTGCCATCAATGAACAGATCGCCATCGGTCAACAGCGGCCCATCCCATGAGAACATCACATGATGCCACAGGTTGTTATTGACCTTGTTCGTCGAGATGATTTTCGACGCCCCTGAACGCACGCGGATCTTGCCATCCTCCAGGTCGATGACAAACTCGCCGCCGGTGATGGCGGGGTTTCCCCAACCGATGATGGTGCCGGTCTCGACATCGGGTTGCAGCTTCAACCAGAAATCCACGCTTCTGACAGACGCGCCTGACAGTGCAGAAAATGCGGCGCGCGATATCTCGGTATCGGTATCCAGGCTCAGGGCGCGATTGGGTGCGCTGACGTCGATCTGACCGTTGCTGGTGATTTTGCGCCAATTGCCGTCGCCAGCCACATCATCGGTGCAGCGCGCCGAGTCAGATGTCGACATCCAGGCGTCGGCAAGCTTGGCGTTCTTCGCCAGATCACCGGTGCCGCTGGCAATCTTGTAATTGATGAATTGCGGATTTCCGTTTATGTCCTCTGTCTGGAAGGAAACACAGTCTCTTCGTCCCTCGACGCTGTATCGTTGCGCCTTGCTTGCAGTCTGGCTGATCAGGCGGTTAAAGTTCTCGAGGTCTTCATTGACCAGCGCCAGATTGCGGGTTTTGTTGATGGACTGATTGATAAGACTGTAACTTTGCCAGATGCCGGCTGACACGATGGATAACAAAACGATATATATCAGCAGCTCGACAAGGGTGAAGCCGCGCGAGGGTTTCGCCCTGCTTATGGCGCTGGCTTTCGTTGCCATTTTGACCATGTCGCTTGGCGCGCTGATGTCCGTCATTTCCATCCCCAACAAATCCTTCATAACCAACTCATCACGCTTGATCTCGACGCATGAAGCGCGGATGGCGGCCGAACTTCTGATAAAAAATATTGCTGACAATGAGGCGGTATTCCAGTCATTAAATCTAATCCAGTCAGGTAACGCGACCGAGGCGCTGGCGGAGTGGAACGGTTACTGTTCCAAGCTTACATCCGCCGAGTTGCGCACGGTGATGAATGAGGCGGGTCTGAGCGACGTTTACGCTGTCAACCCGTCCGATGTATCGGCGGCGGTGGTGTCCAGCTATGTCAGGCGCCTGTTCTACTCCGATCTTGACGGCAATAATCGCGATGATGATGGCAATGTCGGCTATCTTGTCATTGGATGCTCGCGGCGTGGTGACATTGCGGCGGTGCAGGTTCTGCAGGTGGCCAACACGTCCGGTATCTGGCGGCTGGTCCGGTCAGACGCAAGCTGACGATAGGCGGGGTCATACAAGGCCTCAGTTCTCGCGGCACACATCTTCATGCCGCACGACATTCAGGCGCGTGTCGCGGGCAAGGATAACGTCAGAGCCAAGCTGGGATGTGTCCCATTCCGAAAAATATCCCTGGATGGCATACCACGCATATGAACTCCCCCCATTGGCAAGGTCATTCCACAGCCGGGCACCGGAAGGAAGGCCTGTCATCTGCAGGAAATCCTCG
>CBFHRT010000068.1:0-10620 GCA_965658285.1 Puniceispirillaceae bacterium (SeqCode)
GTAACATCGACACCCCATTCATCATGCCGGAAATCGATCGAGGCCAATGATGAAATGGTGTCCACCATCAACAGCGCGCCATGGCCGGCGGCATCCATTGCCGCGCGCACCTCGCCGATGCGTGAGGCCGATCCTGTCGAGGTCTCGTTATGAACGACACAGACGGCGCGGATCTGGCCCTCGCTGTCGGCACGAAGCCGGTCCTCGATGGCCTGCGGGTCAACGCCGCGGCGCCAGTCCGTCTCCAGAAACTCGGTCTCGATCCCCAGCCGGTCGGCCATTTTCTGCCACAGGGTCGCAAAGTGGCCGGTCTCGACCATCAGCACGCGCTCACCCTCATTGATCAGATTGACAAGCGCCGCTTCCCAGGCACCGGTGCCGGACGCCGGATAGATAATGACCGCCGATTCCGTCTTGAAGATGGTCTTCATGCCGTCAAGACACGTCTTGCCAATCTCGGCAAAGGCCGGGCCGCGATGATCAATCGTCGGATGATCCATCGCCCTCAGCACGCGGTCGGGTACATTGGTCGGCCCGGGGATCTGCAGAAAATGACGACCGGCCTTATAACTACCGGCCTGATGACTGGTGGAACTCATGTGCGGTAATCTTTCACGTTGGAATGACAAGGGCGATAGCCTAGTTTCTTAACTGTCCGCGCACAACCATGTGGATGTCGCCGCGACGCTATGCCCACCCCTGATGACGTCGCATCATCCTTTTCTGATTGCTGAGTGAACCCATGCCGAACGACATTCGCGTCCCGTCCTTTGCCCCGTTGAAAGCCGCGCTCAGTGGCGCGCTGTTCGACGACGCGTTCGCGCGCGGGCGCTATGCCACCGATGCCTCGATCTACCAGATGATGCCGCATGCGGTGGTGGTGCCGGAAAGTCTGGCCGATGTCGAGGCAACGCTTGATTTCGCGCGCCGCGAGGGGTTGGCTGTACTGCCACGTGGCGGCGGTACCTCGCAATGCGGGCAGACGGTGAACAACGCCATCGTCATGGATACCAGCCGGCATCTGAACCGCCTCCTCGAACTTGATGTCGAGGCGCGGCGCTGCCTTGTCGAGCCCGGGATCGTTCTTGATGAGTTGAACCGCCAGTTGAAGCCGCATGGGCTCTGGTTTCCGGTCGATGTCTCGACCTCCAGCCGCGCCACCATCGGCGGCATGGCTGGCAATAACAGCTGCGGTGGCCGGTCGATCCGTTATGGCATGATGCGCGACAATGTCACCGCCATCGACGCCATCATGTCGGACGGTTCAAAGGCGCGTTTCGGCGATACAGGCACCGTGACGCCGACCGGTATGCTGGCCGATCTGCAACCGCAATTGCTGGAGATGGGTACCCGTCACAGCCAGGATATTCTCGACGGGTTCCCGACCGTGCTGCGCCGGGTTGGCGGCTATAATGTCGATGCCCTGATGCCTGACGCGATGGCGTTGCGCCCGGGCGGCAAGACAGGTGACGGGATCAATCTGGCGCATCTTCTTGTCGGGTCTGAAGGCACGCTTGCCTACAGCACGGCGATCGAGCTGAAGCTCTGGCCGCTGCCGGCGAAGAAGCTGATGGGGATCTGCCATTTCCCGACCTTCTACAAGGCGATGGACGCGGCACAGCACCTCGTCACGCTGGACCCGGTGGCGGTCGAGCTTGTCGATGACACGATGATCGCGCTTGGCCGCTCTATACCGATTTTCCAGAAGACCATCGAGGAGGCGGTGCGCGGCAATCCGGCGGCGCTTCTTGTGGTCGAGTTTGCCGAGGATGACATGGCGGAGAATCACCGCCGTCTGCAACAGCTCCACGACATGATGGCCGATCTCGGCTTTGCCTGGGACAAGGGCGGCGAATGGTGCGGCGGCGTTGTCGATGCCATCGACCCGGCGATGCAGGGGCGCGTTGCCGAAATGCGCAAGTCCGGCCTCAACATCATGATGAGCATGAAAAACGAGGCCAAGCCGGTCTCCTTCCTCGAGGATTGCGCGGTCGAGCTGAAGGACCTTGCCGAATATACCGACAAGCTGACGCATATTTTCGACAAGCATGGAGCGAAGGGAACCTGGTACGCGCATGCTTCGGTCGGCTGTCTTCACGTGCGGCCGGTGCTGGACATGAAACAGCAGGGCGGCGCCGACACGATGCGCGCCATTGCCGAGGAGGCGTTCGAGCTTGTCCGGTCATTTGGCGGCTCGCATTCCGGCGAGCATGGGGACGGCATTGTCCGTTCGGAATTCAACGACACCATGTTCGGCCCGGTGCTGCCCGACCTGTTCCGGCAGGTGAAGGCGATGTTCGATCCGGCCGGCATGTTCAATCCCGGCAAAATCACCGACGCACCGAAGATGGATGACCGGTCCCTGTTCCGCTTTGCGCCCGGTTACAGTGTCGAGGACCGCGACACCATCCTTGACTGGGCCGACTGGCCGGGGCGGGCTGGCGGCCTCCAGGGCGCGGTCGAGATGTGCAACAATAATGGTGCCTGTCGCAAGCTTGAAGGCGGCGTCATGTGTCCGTCCTACCGCGCCACCCGCAATGAACGCGACGCGGTTCGGGGGCGGGCGAATTCGCTAAGGCTGGCGATTTCGGGCCAGCTCGGCCCGGCCGCGCTGACAAGCGATGCGATGGCCGAGACGATGAAACTGTGCGTGTCCTGCAAGGCCTGCAAGCGGGAATGTCCGGTTGGTGTCGATATGGCGCGGATGAAGCTTGAGGTGACGGCGGCACGCGCGAAGGCGCATGGCATTTCGCTGCATGACAGGCTGGTCGCCTATCTGCCGGCCTACGCCCCGATGGCCTCGCGCCTTGCCAGCTTCAGCAATCTTCTGCAGGGGGCGTGGCGGCATCTGCCGGGCCTCGCCGGTCTGGTGTCGCGCATCACCGGCTTTACCACCAGACGTGCCCTGCCGCGCTGGCATGCCAATGCGTTCGGCGCTGATGAGATTGCCGGCACGCCGACCGGCAATGGCACGCCGATCGTGCTGTTTGCCGATACTTTCAATCGCTATTTCGAACCGGAAAATCTGCGCGCCGCCATCCGTGTATTGCAGCGTGCCGGGTATGATGTGTTCGCGCCCGCGCCGGCATCGGGCCGGCCTCTATGCTGTGGCCGGACCTATCTGTCCTCCGGCATGGTGGCGGCGGCCCGCACCGAAGCCGAGCGTCTTGTCGAGGCGCTGTATCCGCTGGCCCGCAGCGGCGTGCGCATTGTCGGGCTGGAGCCGTCCTGCACGCTGGCACTTCGTGACGAGATCCCGGCGCTGCTTGGGTCCGCGCAGTCCGAAACCGTCGCCGAATCGGTGATGACTCTGGCCGAGCTTCTGGCCGAGGACCGTCCGGATCTCGGTCTTGCGGATGCTGGCGCTGGTAATGACGGGCCGCGGCGGGTGAAGCTTCACGGCCATTGTCACCAGAAGGCCTTTGATGCCGTCAAGCCAATCGAAACCGTGCTTCGCGATCTTGCCGGTGTCGAGGTCGAGACGATCGAAACCTCATGCTGTGGCATGGCGGGGGCCTTCGGCTATGGGCGGGATACTTATGATGTGTCGATGAAGATGGCCGAGGCGTCTCTTCTGCCGGCGGTGCGGGACGCCGATCCGGATCAGGCGATCCTGGCGGATGGCACATCCTGCCGTTGTCAGATTGGTGACGGTACCGACCGCGAGGCGGCGCATCTGGCGCTTTACCTCGACCGGTTGGCATCTTGACCGGTTGGCATCTTGACCGGTTGGCATCTTGACCGGCACGACGTCAGAAATTACGAAATGGTTAACGCGTTTATTCGCCTTATGGGTGTGAAGGCCTTTGGCGGCGTTGGTGGGTTTCTAACCATGACGCTGCTTATGGCCAAAATTAACCTAATGTTTACAGATTAATGAGAAGTTAATTATTCCTCACATATCAGTGAGGATAAGTCCAAAGGCGCAGTCGCCAAAGTTGCATAAATATCAGTTATTTATGCTTTTTTTACTTTTCAGGCTGCCATTGATATCCGGCGCACAGTTTCAATCAACGAAGTCTGTCGCCAATGCCCCCCTCAATAGTGCCTCTCGCGCGCCTCTCCGGCGCCGTTCCTGTCCTGTGCTCTTGCCTGTTATCCATATTGATCCTGCTGATCCCGTTGCTTCTGGGCGCCTGTGCCGGTGGCGGTGGCGGTCTGTCGTCCACCGGGCCGGTTGTTCTCGTCGAGGGCACGGACCGATTCGCCGATGGATATGATGATGACGGCACGCCAACGCCGGGAACCGTTCCCGATCCAACTTTCTATGAAACCGCCGAATATTATGGCGGCCAGTGGCAGCCGCCGCTGGCGGCCACCCGGTTCAGCGATGCCTATGCCAGGGGGTGGACCGGGCTCGGCTCGCTGGTGACCGTCGCCGATACCGGCGTTGACGGTGACCATCCGGATCTGGCGCCGGGGTTGGCGCATGGCCGCGATTTTACCGGCACCGGACTTGAAGATACAAACGGACATGGCACGCATGTGGCGGGAATCGTTGCCGCGCGACGCGATGGCATCGGCATGCATGGCGGCGCCTTTGATGCGGAACTGGCGATCGCCAAGGTGGCGTCAGAATGGAGCTATAGTTTCGATCTTGCCCGCGCGGCAACGGCCTGGGGGCGTGACCTCGGTTCGGTGGCGGTGAATGTCAGCGCCGCCTATCTTCGCGATTACAGGCTGGAAGCGAAGCTGGTCAAGATCGGTGATGGCAGCTACTACCTCGATGATCCCTGGCATGGCGTGAACGGCTTCTATGGCATGGGGCTGCAGGCTGCTGGCTGGCGCGAGGCGCTTGGTGCGAATCAGATACTGGTCAAGGCTGCCGGCAATAACGACACCGATTACAGTGCCGGCGCGAACCAATGGGCCACCGCAACCGATTCGCAGGGGAACCTGATCCTGAATGGCCAGATGCTGATTGTCGGTAACTGGGATGCCGCATCCGAACGGATCACCGGCAATCAGGCCGGCAATGTCTGTACCAGCTGGCAGAATGGTGCCTGTCTTGATGCGGCGCGGATCAGCGACAGCTTCCTGATGGCGCCCGGGGTGAATATTGTCTCGACCTATCCGGGGGGCGGTTATGCGGCGATGACCGGCACCAGCATGTCGGCACCGCTGGTCGCCGCCGCCGCCGCCGTGCTTCACCAGACATGGCCACATCTTGACGGCAAACAGCTTGCGGCGCTGCTGCTGGAGACCGCGAACCGGGACATTCCAAACTATGCCGAACATATCCACGGACAGGGGCTTCTCGATATGGAGCGCGCAACCCGTCCTGTCGGTGACAGCGGCGTGCCGACCGGTGACACGGTTGCCTCTGAAAAACTGTCGCTCGAAGGCGGTGCGGCGCTGGCGGACCCGGGGGGTGCGGCGCGTGCCGGCCTGTCGGGTGTGATGCTGCTTGATGCCTATGACCGCGACTTCTATGTCGATCTTGGCCGCGGCATGGTGGCGACGGATACACGGCGCGGCAGTGCCGCCGGCGCCGGTGGCCTGTTCGACAGCTATGCCGGCTATTTCGCCGATGACAGCCATATGGCCTTCCGCCTGCCGCTCGCCGATGATGTCTATATGGTCACTGGCGCCGGCTATGAGGAGGGCGCGTTCCTCGGCAATCGCCTTGACGGTTTGCTGGGGTCGGTGACTGGCAGCGCCACTGCCTATGGGCTGGTCAATCTTGATCGGCGGGCCGGCGCGCGCGGGGGCCGCCTCTTTGCCCAGCTTGGCGGTGCGGTGACACGCATTGAGCGCGGTGATGCGCCGAGCCTTCTTGTCGATGCCGCACCGGTCCTGTCCGGCACGGCAAGCCTTGGTGGCAGTCTTCCTGTCGCCGGGGGGCGGGCCGGAATCGTGATCAGCCGGCCCGTGCAGATGACCCGTGCGGCGATGACCTATCGCCTGCCGGTGGCGCGCCAGCTTGATGGCGGGGTGTCCTATGCAAACCGCGACATCGACCTGAGCCCGGCGCGGCGGGAGACCGATATCGGACTGTTCTTCCGGCGTGATGCGTGGCGCGGCCTTCTTTCCGCCGAGAGTTTTGTCGAATGGCGTCATGACGCACCGCACGCGCTGGCTGGACCCGTCGTCGAGGCGGGGCTGCGGCTGCGCGTTGCTTTCTAGAAGGCGTTTTGCATTACATAAGTAACAACTAATTGAATTTTTGCGTTACTGCCTTTATGCCGATCTCATGAATGCGCGTTCCGACAGTCTGGCACAACGAATTGCCGATTTCGGCCTTTCCGTGATCGAGGCCATTGCCTTTGTCGGGCATGCTGTGCGGTTGATTTTGCAATCCTTCCATCTTCTTGTCCGCGGGCCGGCCATTGGCCAGCCTGTCAGGCTGCGCCATGTTGTTCAGGAAGTCATCGCTGGCGGCGTGCAGGCACTTCCCGTTGTTATTCTGATGGCCTCGACAATCGGTGTCATGCTGTCGATCCAGGGCATCCATTCATTGCGGATCTTCGGGGCGGAAACGCAGGTCAGCTTTGGCCTGGCGCTGTCGATCCCACGTGAATTTGCGCCGCTGATCACCGGCATCATCGTTGCCGGCCGCTCAGGCTCGCAGCTTGCCAGCCGCGTTGGCTCGATGCGTTTGAACGGTGAGATTGACGCGCTGACGGTGATGGGAATTTCGCCCATCCGTTTCATCGTTGCGCCGGCGCTGTTCGGGCTGTTGATTTCGCTCCCCATCCTTGTCGCGGTGGCGACGGTCGCCTCGCTGACGGCGGGCCAGCTCTATATAGAGGCCACCATCGGAATCGCCTCGCAGGCCTTCTGGGCGGATGTGCTGTCGGTCGTCACAATGGTTGATCTGGCGCATTGTTTTGGCAAGGCGGTGCTGTTCGCTCTTTTGATCGCGCTGATCGGCATCGTCATGGGGCTTGGCGTGGCCGGCGGGTCGGCCGTCCTCGGCCGCGCCACCACATCCTCTGTCGTCACCTGCATCGGCGCCATCATCGCCGCCGATACGGCGGTGGCGTTACTGCTCTAGGAGGAGGCCGGATGTCAGCAAAGCCGATTACGGTCAGCAATCTGATGGGCGGATATAATGGCACGCCGGTGATCCATGGTTGCAACATGGACATCGCCAGCGGTGAGATCGTTGTCATCATGGGCGGGTCGGGGTCTGGCAAATCGACCTTCCTGCGCCATTTGATCGGCCTGAAGGAACCGATGGAGGGTGACGTCTGCCTCTATGGCGAGTCCCTCTATTCCGTGTCCGAGCTTGACAGGTTGCGGCTGTTGAAACGCATTGGTGTCGCCTTTCAGACCGGCGCGCTGCTGAGCTCGCTCACGGTCGCCGAAAATGTCGCCCTGCCGCTGATCGAACATTCCGATCTCGACCGCCAGACAATCGATGTCATCGTCCGCATGAAGCTGGATTTTGTCGGCCTTTTCGGCAAGGAGGATCTGCTGCCGTCAGAGTTGTCGGGCGGCATGCTCAAACGCGTTGCCGTGGCGCGCGCGATTGCGCTCGACCCAAGGCTGACCTTCATGGACGAACCTTCGGCGGGTCTCGACCCGGTCGTTTCCGCCGCGCTTGACGAGCTGATCATCAAACTTCGCGACTCGCTTGGCATGAGTGTCGTCGTCGTCACACATGAACTTGAAAGCGCGTTCAAGATTGCTGACAGGATTGTCGTTCTTGATCGTGGTCACGTCATCTTTTCCGGCACGGTTGCCGAGATCAAGGCCAGCGCCAACCAGCGGATCCAGAACCTCATCAACCGCGTCGCGGAAGAAGAGGAATTCGATCCGGAGGCGCATCTACGACGCCTTGTCGGCGAGGCATAAACAGCGGGGGTATCGTCAATGCGGTGGAAACAGGCTGATTTTCTGGCGGGCATGTTCGTCATTGCCGGCTTTGCGCTGATCCTGGCCATCATCGTCGTGGTGCGCGGCCAGATCGGCGCGCCGGATAAGTATCACACCTATTTCAAGAATGTCGCAGGGCTGCGCGCCGGTGCCGCCGTGGTCTATGAAGGCTACATCGTCGGTGCCGTTGCCGATGTGACGCCGGAAAGCGGCGCCACCGGGATGCGTTTCCGGGTCAATCTGGATGTCGAAAAGGACTGGGTCATCCCGGCCGACAGTGTGGCCGAGATTTCCGCCGTGTCGCTGCTGTCCGCCAACGCCATCCAGATCAGCGCCGGCACCGGCACACCGCTGGCGCCGGGAAGCGAGATCACATCGATCACCGCGGTGAATGTCATGGCTGAAATCAGCAGGACGGCCGATGAGCTGGCCGATATCGCGCAAACGCATCTGGCACCGCTGCTTGGCACGCTTCGCGATGTGCTGGATGTTGAGGGGCGTGACGCGCTGTCGTCGATGTCGGACCTGTCTGGCGCGCTGGCAACACAGACACCGCAGATCATGACCAATATCGAGACCGCCACGGCGAACGTCGCCGACATGACAAGTCGCGAGAATGTCGATTCGATTCGCCGCACCATCGACAATGTCGAGCAGGTGTCGCAGGAGGTTGTCGATATCGCCGGCAACGCCGCCGCGGTGACATCGGGTGTCGTGCGGGTCGCGTCCGGTGACAATATCGCCAGGGTCGAGACAATCCTCGACCGGCTCGACAATGCCGCCATCGAACTTGAATCGACGATGCTTGCCGCCAATCGTGCGACAGAGCGGATGGAATCGGCGATGAGCGAGGCCAATATGGATATGGTGACCGCCTTCCTGAGCGATTTGAGGTTGCTTCAGGGTGATATTGCCAAGATCGTCGGCACCAGTATCGAGACGTCGCAGAACGTCAATGCCATCACCGAGTTCAGTGAAGACAGGCTGGATGGCTTCCTGCGCCGCATGGAAGCCGCGGCTCTCAATATCGAGGAAATGACAGCGCGCCTTCGTGATGATCCCAGCCTGATCATCCGTGGCAGTGAATAGGGGAGATGATGATCATGCCGATGAATGTTTCGTATGTGCGGATGCTTGCTGGCGCCTGTCTTGCCATCCTCTTGCTGGCCGGCTGCAGCGCGGCCCCGGTGCGCAGTCCCGACACGCATTACGAACTTGACGTGACGATGGCGCCGGTCAGTTTTGGCGTCGAGGCGGCGATCGCCCTGCGCCGGGTTGATATCCGGGGGCTGCAGTCCGGACGTTCGCTTGTCATTGTCACCGGCACCGACCCGGTCCGCTTTCAGGAACAGCGGGGGCATTTCTGGCATGTGGCGACACCGACGCTGATCGAGCGGGCCTTCCTGACCACAATGAATGAAGCCAGCACCGATGCCGCCTTCGGCACCAGTGACAGTTTCGACACGGTCGATTACCGCGTGAGCCTGACGGTCAGCCGGTTTGCCTATGTCCCCGGCGGCGAGGCGATGGTCGATTTCGATGCGACGGTCAATGCCGCCAATGGCGATGTGGTGCTGGCGCGAAGCTATTGGGGACGCGTGCCGGTTGTCGGCGGTGCGCCTGCGGACGGGGTTACCGGGTTGGGGGTCGCACTTGGCGAGGCGATGACGGTGTTCGCCGGTGAACTTGCCGCTGCGCTGCCGGCCGCAACGGACTAGCCAAGCCGGCCATAGAAGGTCATCCGCGCCGCCTCGGACAGGGCGATCCCCGGTTCGGTGCTATCGACAGGAACGACAAGGATGCGGGTGCGCCCGCCAATTGCCGGGGTGATCCGGTGCATCGAATTGCGGCCGCGGGACAGCACCAGCGTGCCAGCGGCGCCCCAAATATGTCAGCTGCATGGTCATTGTCGAGAACCGCCGCGACACTGGCGAAATTCAGGTCACCGGCCGGATACCACTCAATATCCCATCGCGCAGCCATCCTTGCGCGGATCGGAACCGGCTGTCAAAAGGCCGGTCTCCCAGTCGATGCTGATGGCCTGCGAGCCGCCGATGGGCTTGCCGGCCGGCCTGATGTCATGCCCCATGAGGCGCAGCGTCTCGCGCACATCCTCGGGGATTGGCGCCTCGACCTCGACGACATCGCTGAACGGGTTCGGGAAAAAGCGCGGCGTGTCCTGGGCCATCTGCACATCCATCCCGTAATCGAGATGGCGGGTCAGGAACTGCATATGCCCGAAAGCCTGATATTCGCCGCCCATGACGCCATAGCTCATGGTGGCCCTGCCATCCCTTGTCACCATGCCCGGGATCAGGGTATGAAGCGGCCGTTTGCCGGGCGCAACGCCGTTCGGGTGGTCGGGATCGACAACAAATCCCTGGCCGCGATTATGCAGCATGACGCCGCTTTCGGGGGCCATGATGCCCGACCCGAAACTGTCAAACAGCGAATTGATGAAGCTGCAGGCATTCCTGTCACGATCGATAACGGTGATATAGACCGTGCTGCTGTGGCGCGGTAGCTGGCTTGGCGGCAGTGGGTCGAGCCGGCGGTCCGGCGCAATCTGGCCGCGCAGCAGATCGGCATAGGCCGGGTCGATCATCTGTTGCACCGGCACATCGGCCTTGGCCGGGTCGGCCAGCGCCACCCCGCGATCACGATAGGCGAGGCGGCCGGCCTCGATCTCCAGATGCATCCTCTCAGCCGTGATCGGGTCCACGGAATCAGGCGTCATGCCCCCCATGATATTGAGCAGCATCAGCGCAATCACACCCTGGCCGTTCGGCGGGCACTGCC
>CBFHRT010000069.1:0-10518 GCA_965658285.1 Puniceispirillaceae bacterium (SeqCode)
GTAGATCGCCGGAATCCTGTAGCAGCCCGACAGCAGCGGGGCATGCAGGATGGTCGGCGTCACAACGGAAAAGGCGGACAGGTATGACCCGATATTGGCAAGTGTATCCACCCGCAGACCGATGATCCGGTTATCCTTGTCGAGACCCATCCGGACCTTGTTGATATGGTCCCGGCCATGCGCGTCGGCGAGGAATGACTCGCTGCGGTCGGCCGTCCATCTGATCGGGCGGCGCAGCTTCTTGCTGGCCCAGGTGCAGACAGCCTCTTCCGGATAGACATAGATCTTCGATCCGAAACCGCCGCCGACATCAGGCGCGACGACGCGGAGTTTGGATTCCGGGATGCTGAGCATGAAGGCCCCGATCACAAGCCGCGTCAGATGCGGGTTCTGCGAGGTTGTGAACAGCGTGTAGGCATCATCGATCGGATCATATTCCGCCAGCGCCGCCCGCGGCTCCATGGCATTCGGGATCAGCCGGTTGTTGCGCACCTCCAGCTCAACCACGGTTGCCGCCGATTCCAGCGCCGCCGATGCCGCCGCCTCGTCACCGAGTTCGAAGTCGAAATACATGTTGCCGGGCACATTCTCGTGAATCTGCGTGCCGGAGCCGGCCTTGGCCAGATCGACCACAGGTGCCAGCACCTCATAATCAATCTCGACCAGCTCGGCGGCGTCCATCGCCTGTTCGAGAGACTCGGCGATCACCGCCACGACATGGTCGCCGACATAGCGCACTGTGCCATTCGCCAGGATCGGGTGTGGCGGCTCATTCGTCGGCGAGCCGTCACGGTTCGTCACAACCCAGCCACAGATCGGGCCGCCAATGCCATCGGCGGCGACATCCTCGCCGGTGAAGATGGCGACAACACCGTCGGCCGCGGCGGCGGCATCGGTGCGGATCGCCTTGATGTTGGCGTGCGCGTGGACCGAGCGGATGAAATGCACGTGAAGCTGGCCCGGACGGCTGATATCATCCGTGTAACGGCCGAACCCGGTCAGGAAGCGCTTGTCTTCCTTGCGGCGCAGCGAGGCGCCGATACCGTCTTTGGTGCGTCCCTCTGGCATGTCCTATCCCCCCATCATTTTCGCGCCGGCCTGAACCGATTTCACGATGTTGTGGTATCCGGTGCAGCGGCAGATATTGCCTTCAAGCCCTTCGCGAATTTCGGTCTCGCTGGGGTTCGGGTTGTCCTGGACCAGCTCGATCGCGGACATCACCATGCCCGGCGTGCAGAAGCCGCATTGCAGTCCGTGATTCTCGTGAAAAGCCTGCTGCATCGGATGCAGCCCGTCACCATTCGCTATTCCCTCGATCGTCGTCACGCTCGCGCCTTCGGCGGCGGCGGCCAGCATGGTGCAGGATTTCAGGGATGCACCATCGACATGCACAACGCAGGCACCGCACTGGCTGGTATCGCAGCCGACATGCGTGCCGGTCAGGCCCATCGTTTCCCTGATGAAAGTGACGAGAAGCGTGTTGTCAGGCACATCTGCGCTGACCTGCTTGCCGTTCAGGGTAAGATTCACGGTTGCCATTCTATTCCTCCTCGATTCGCGGTGCGGTCAGTATAGTCTTACTATTCTTTATATTCTTTGCAGATTTACGCGCGCACCCTAGAATATCGTCTAGTCTTGCAAACATCATGTAAACAGTTTTGTTCACACAATTCCGTGACGTGCTGGTGTCCATGACCTGCTGGTGTCGGTGACGTTCTGGTGTCGGTGACGTTCTGGGGGCAAGTCGCCTCGCCCTTGTCATGTGAGGCAGCCGCGGTGTGAGGGCGGCAAGACGGCAGGAAGGGAGAATCGGATGAGCCCAGATATACCTGACATGCCAGATAGCGTGGCAGCCCTGACCAGGGAAATGGCGACACAGGATTACATTCTGTCCAAAGGGCTCGCGGTCAGTCTGTTTCTCGCCCTTCGCCGGCAACGGCCATTGTTCCTTGAAGGTGAGGCAGGTGTTGGCAAGACCGAGATGGCAAAGACGCTGGCGGCGTTGTTTGGCCGGCGGTTGATCAGGCTGCAATGCTATGAAGGGCTCGATATCGCCGCCGCCGCCTATGAATGGAACTATGCCCGCCAGATGATGGAGATCCAGAGCGCCGGCCAGGGCAAGCTGTCGAGCGCCGATCTGTTCACGGCCGAGAATCTGATCGAACGCCCGCTGCTTGAGGCGCTTCGCGCGGACGAGGCCGGCGCGCCGGTCCTGCTGATCGACGAGCTGGACCGTGCCGATGAGGCCTTTGAGGCCTATCTGCTGGAAATCCTGTCGGACTGGCAGGTGACAATCCCGGAATATGGCACGGTGGCAGCCGCGACGCCGCCCATCGTCATCATCACCTCGAACCGGACACGCGAAATCCATGACGCGCTGAAGCGACGCTGTTTCTACCACTGGGTCGATTATCCCTCGCTGGAGGATGAGCTTGCCATCCTGAAACGGCGCGCGCCCGAGGCGCCGGCCGATCTCAGCGAACAGGTGGTGCGTTTTGTTCACAAGCTTCGCGATGCAAACCTGTTCAAGGCCCCCGGTGTTGCCGAGACGATCGACTGGGCGCAGGCGCTTGTCGAACTGGACTGCGTCGCCATTGATCCGGCCCAGGCCGATTCGACGATGGGCGTGCTGCTGAAATATCAGGATGACATCGCGCGGATCACCGGCACCGAGGCGGCGCGAATCCTGACCGAGATACAGGCCGAAATGGCGGGATACCGAACCGGATGACGATCCCACCTGCCAATGTCATAGATTTTCCGGCGCCGCGGCCGCGCCGCGGGACACCGCGTGTGACATGGCGCGGCATGAAGCTTGCCGAGAACATCACCCATTTCGTGCGGACATTACGCCGTGCCGGCATGGCGGTCGGGCCGGACGCGGTGCTGGATTGCGTCGGGGCAAGCCGCGAGATCGACATCGGCAATCGCGACGAATTCTATCATGCGCTGGCAAGCTGCCTTGTAAAGCGCCCCGAGGACCGGTTGCTGTTCGATCAGGCCTTCCATATTTTCTGGCGTAATCCACGGTTGATGGAAAAGATGCGCGATCTGCTGCTGCCCACCCTGGCCCGCGAGAGCGAGGGTGAAGGGCCGCCACCGGCAGCGCGCCGTGTTGATGAGGCGCTTCGTGCAGAGCCGCCGCCGGTATCCGGCATCGAGGACAGCGAACGGGTCGAGATCGACATGTCGATGACCTCCTCGGCGGAGGAGCATTTTCGCAGCATGGATTTCCAGCAGATGTCGGCGGCCGAGATCGCCGAGGCCGAACGCGCCATCGACATGATGCGGCTTCCCGTCCCACAGCGCCCCTCGCGCCGGTTTCAGCCGAGCGGCGGTAGTGGCCGCCTGTCCTTCCGGCAGACATTGCGCCGGATGGCACGCAATGGCGGGCTGGCCCTGCCGATACATGAGACGCCGCGCCGCCGCCCGCGCCCGCTTGTCGTGATCTGTGACATTTCCGGGTCGATGGAGCGCTATTCCCGCATGCTGCTCAGATTTACCCATGCGCTGACGCAGCGGCGTGGCACCGTCCACAGCTTTCTGTTTGGCACCCGCCTGACGAATATTTCACGCCAGATGCAGGGCCGCGATCCGGACGCCGCGCTGCGGAACGTCTCGTCTCTTGTCGATGACTGGTCGGGCGGGACCCGGATTTCCAGTGCCATCGCCAGCTTCAACCGTGACTGGTCGCGCCGGGTTCTTGGCCAGGGCGCCGTTGTGTTGCTGATCACGGACGGGCTGGAGCGTGATACGGACAGCCATCTGGGTTTCGAGATCGACAGGCTGCATAAATCCTGCGCGCGGCTGATCTGGCTGAATCCGCTGCTGCGTTTCGACGGGTTCGAGCCACGAAGCGCCGGCATCCGGAACATCCTGCCGCATGTCGATGCCTTCGTGCCGATCCATTCGCTCACCAGCATGGCCGACCTTGCCGATGTGCTTGCCTCGGATCTTCCCGCGGGCTGGCGGCATCGCGATCTGGGCGCATGGCAGGGCCGGCTTCGCGCGGTGCAGGCCGAGGCATGAGGGAGACGGGAATGACCGGGCAAAGCACCGAGACAATGACCACTGCAAGCCTGATCACGGCGGCACAGCAATGGGCGGCGGCGGGTCATGGCGTGGCGCTGGCCTTTGTTATCCGGACCTGGGGGTCATCACCGCGCCCGGTCGGCAGCGTGATGGTGGTCCGCGATGACATGACGGTCGAAGGGTCGGTTTCCGGGGGCTGTGTTGAAGGGGCGGTGATCGACGCGGCGCTTGAATCGCTTGCCACCGGTGCCGGGCAGCGGCTTGATTTCGGTGTTGCCGATGCCGCCGCCTGGGAGGTGGGCCTGTCCTGTGGTGGCCAGATCGCGGTGCTTGTCACGCCTGTTGCCGATGGCGGCCTGCCGGTAGCAGGTCTCGCGGCGCTGGTGGATGACATGGCGGCGCGGCGGGCCGGCGCGGTAACCCTCGATGCACGCAGCGGTGCGATGCTGGATACCGCGTCCGATGATGCCCCGCCGGAAACCACGCCGGAAACCCCGCCGGAAACCACGCCGGAAATCACAGCGAACTCCGTACTGTCTGCGGATGAGACCCGCTTCACCTTCAGCCATCAGCCGCCGCGGCGTGTGGTGATTGTCGGCGGCGTCCATATCACACAGTTCCTGGCGCCGATGGCCCGACAGGCCGGCTATGATGTCATTGTCATCGATCCACGCGCCGTGTTCAGCGCCGAAAGCCGGTTTCCGGGAACGGCCTGCCTGACCGCCTGGCCCGATGAGGCGCTGGCCGAATTGCAGCCGGACGCCCGCACCGCCATCGTGACCCTGACGCATGATCCGAAAATCGATGATCCCGGGCTGCAGGCGGCGCTGGCAAGCGACAGCTTCTATATAGGTTGCCTTGGATCACGTCGGACCCACGCGGCACGCTGTGACAGGCTTCGCGAGGCCGGGTTCGGTGACCGCGATCTGGCGCGGATTCATGGCCCGGTCGGGCTGGATATAGGGGCCAGGACGCCGGCCGAGATCGCCGTCTCGATCCTCGCGCAGATGATTGCTGTCGAACGAAAGGGAATGCCGACATGAAGTTCGGGCCGGCGGCACCGCAGGACTGCGCCGGCGCCATCCTCGCGCATGCGGTGTACCTTCCCGATGGCCGTATCCGCAAGGGCACCCGTCTGGAGGAGGCCGACATCGCGCGGCTGACCGCCGCCGATATCACATCGATCACGGTGGCGCGGCTCGAGGCCGGGGACCTTGACGAGGACAGCGCCGCCGACAGGCTGGCCGCGTCACTGGTGCCGGCCGGCCTGCGGATATCCTCCGCCGCGACCGGACGCGTCAACATCTATGCCGTGGGACGGGGCCTTGTCAGGTTCGATCGCCAGCGGTTGAAACAGGTGAATCGCGTCGATGAGGGGATCACGCTGGCCTGTGTCCAGCACAACCAGCTGGTCGAGGATGGCGATATGGTCGCCACCCTGAAAATCATCCCCTACAGCCTGCCAGAGGCCACTGTCGAGGCAGCCATTGCCGAGACTGGCGGGATGCCTGTCTTCGGTTTCCATCCGCTGCGCGCGCGGCCCTTTGCGTTGATCCAGACGCGTGTCGAGGGCATGAAGCCGGCGCTGTTGACGGCAACCGAGAAGGTGACGAAGCAACGGCTTGACCAGCTTGGCTGCGCGCTTGTTGACAGCCGTATTGTCACGCATGACACCGCCAGCCTTGCGGCGGCCATTGCCGAATCCCGGCGGCATGGCGCCGCGGCGATCCTGATCTGCGGGGCATCGGCCATATGTGACCGGCGTGACGTTGTGCCGGCGGCTGTCGAGACAGCGGGTGGTCAGGTTATGAGGCTGGGTTTGCCAGCGGATCCGGGGAATCTGCTGATGATGGCAAGGCTGGACGACATGCCGGTCATCGGCATGCCGGGCTGTGCCCGCTCGCCGCGGCTGAACGGGTTCGACTGGGTGCTGCAGCTGGTTCTTGCCGGCATCGAGATTGATGATGACGAGATTGCCGACATGGCCATTGGCGGGTTGCTGATGGAGATTGCGTCACGCCCGTTGCCGCGCAAGATGGTTGAACGCCGCCCGCCCGGCAACATTGTCATCGGCGGCGTTCTGCTGGCGGCCGGATCGTCGCGGCGGATGGGCGACGTCAACAAGCTTCTCGTCGAGATCGATGGTGAGCCGCTGGTGCGGCGGGCGGCGCAGTCGATGCTTGATGGCGGGATCATGGATCTGGTTGTGGTGACCGGTCATCAGCGTGATGAGATTGCTGCGGCGCTTCACGGGCTGGAGGTGACCTTCGCGCATAATGCCGATTTTGCGTCCGGCCAGGCGGGTTCGGTGGCGGCCGGAATCGCCGCCCTGCCGCAGAGTGTGTCAGGCGCGCTGATCGCGCTTGGTGACATGCCCTACATTGCGCCCGAACTTGTTGCCGAGATGATCCGCGATCACAGCGCTCTTGGCGATCATGAGGCTCGCATTTCATTCCCGGTTCATGAGGGCCGGCGCGGCAACCCGGTTCTGTGGGGATGCGGGTTTTTCGAGGCGCTTGGCAGGCTCAGCGGTGATATCGGTGGCAGGCAGCTGTTGCGCGAAAACCCGGCCGCGGTGAACAGCATCAGCTGGCATGATGACAGCATCCATCGCGATATCGACATACCCGAGGATCTTGTCCGCGCCGGGCAGGGCACTGATGCCTGAGCCAGCTTCTGACAATACGGGCTTGAACCGGCCGTAAAGGGGCTGTATACCGGCGTCAAATTCTCGTCACCGCCTCTCTCACACTCAACCGCCACCGGATATATCTGTCCGACGCTTGGCGGCAGGAATCTCAGAGCCGGTTCGCGAACAACAGATTTTCCCAGCACAGGAGCTTGATAGATGCAGCTTTCCAATTTCACAGGCAAAACCATCGCCATCATGGTCGCCAGCGGCTTTGACGAGGACACATTCATCGCCATCCAGCGCGCCATGATGTCCGTCAACGCAAAGCTGCGTGTCATCTCGCGCGATGCCGGTCTGACAAATGCCTGGAATGGAAGCGGCTGGGGTATGTCCTATCCGGTTGATTCGACACTGTCGACAACGCTTGCGGTTGATTATGACGCGCTGATCATCCCGTCGGGTGAACGTCATGTCACGACGCTGGCGCCGGAGGCGCATGCAAAGCGTCTGATGCGGGCCTTCACCCGCGAGGACATGCCGGTTCTGGTGCTTGAAGAGGCGACAGCGCTTCTCGAACTCGTCGATCTGGCCGCGCCGGCACGTGATGGTGAAACCGGCGTCGGTGTCGATGGCAAGCTTGTCGTCGGCGGCCGTGACACGCTTGACGCCGCGCTCGCGGCGCTGAACGGCGCGATGCAGTCCGATGATGGTGAAAGCGTCGCCGCCTGACAGGCGGACGGCATTCTTGCCAGTGGCAAGGGGTGAGACGAGATGAGCCGCCAGACGGACAATGCTGCCCTTCCCTCGCCATGTATTTCGGTCTGCCAGCTTGACCCTGTTTCAGGTCATTGCATTGGGTGTTTTCGTACCGGTAGTGAAATCGCCGCCTGGCGCTCGATGACCCCGGGCGACCAGCGTGTGTTGCTGGACGCGCTTCGCGACAGGCGCGCCGCCGCGACAGGTGTCGTGCGGCGTCCAACGCGCCGCCGCCAGGGATGAACAACCAACGGGATGAACAACCAACGGGATCAACAACCAACGGGTTGAGAAACCAACGGAAAGACAGACCACCCCATGACCACCCTGAATACCCTTCTGGCCGAGACCGGCTGGATCGTCGCTGATGGCGCCACCGGCACCAACTACTTCAAGCAGGGCCTTGAGACCGGCTACCCGCCCGAACTCTGGAATGTCGAACGGCCGGAGGAGGTGCAGGCGCTGCATGCCGCTTTCATCGATGCCGGATCGCAGCTGGTGCTGACCAATTCCTTTGGCGGCACGCATCATCGTCTTCGTCTCCATGACGCGCAGGATCGCGTTGGCGAGCTCAATCTCGCGGCGGCGCGGCTTGCCAGGGCGGCTGCCGATGCCGGGCGGGATCGCAATGGTCAGCCCGTTCTTGTGGCCGGCTCGATCGGTCCGACCGGCGAGCTGTTCGCGCCGATGGGCGCGCTCGACTATGACGATGCCCGCGCCGCCTTCACCGAACAGGCCGAAGCGCTTGCCGAGGGCGGGGCCGATCTTCTCTGGGTCGAGACGATGTCCTCGCTGGAGGAGGTCCAGGCCGCCATCGATGCCGCCGCCTCAACCGGGCTTGAGGTCGCCGCCTGCATGACCTTTGATACCGCCGCCAGGTCGATGATGGGCGTCCTGCCGGCCGATTTCGCGCGGCAGGCGGCTGGTTTTGGCGCGGCATGCGTTGGCGCGAATTGCGGCATCGGGCCTGCCGAGCTGCTGCATTCGGTGCGGGAGATGCTGCCGGTTGTCGAAACACCGGTCATCGCCAAGGGCAATTGTGGCATCCCCGAATATGTCGATGGTGGCATCCATTATCACGGCACGCCGGAGTTGATGGCCGAATATGCCTGTCTGGCGCGTGACGCCGGGATCAGCATCATCGGTGGATGCTGCGGCACCACACCGGATCATGTCGCGGCGATGACGGCGGCGCTTCGCACCATCCCGAAACGGGTCTTCGACACTGATGCGGCGCTGGCGGCGCTTGGCAGGCCGTGGAAGGATGTCCCGACACCGGGCGCGGCGCGGCCCGAGGGCGGCGGTGGGCGACGTGGCCGTGGCGGGCGGCGGCGGCCCCGCGACTAGCAGCGACGACAGGACCCGGTGGCCCGCCGTGACAAGCATGTTGCGGAAGCCAGGCAATCTTTGCATACTGCGCGCGCTTTTCAGGGCAGACGGCCCGGCGCGGCGGTTTTGTCGCCCCCAGTTCCCAGTCGGAGTATCAAGATGCACGCCTATCGCTCACATAATTGCGGCGAGCTTGCCGAAGCCAATGTCGGCCAGTCGGTTCGCCTGTCGGGCTGGATCAACCGGAAGCGCGATCATGGCCAGCTGGTTTTCGTCGATCTTCGTGATCATTACGGGCTGACGCAATGCGTCGTTGATTCCTCCGATCCAAGCTTTGCCGCGGTGGAGGCGACGCGGCTTGAATCTGTCGTGACCATCACCGGCACCGTTCTGAAGCGCAGTGACGAGACCATCAACACATCGCTGCCAACCGGACATGTCGAGGTCCGTATCGAGAGCTTTGATGTCCAGTCAGCGGCGGACACGCTGCCGCTGCAGGTGAATTCCGACGCCGACTCAGGTGAGGAGACGCGGCTTCGCTATCGCTATCTCGATCTGCGCCGGGCCCGCCCGCACGACAATATCATGCTGCGCGCGAAGATCATCCAGTCGATCCGGGCGCGCATGGTGGCGCAGGGTTTCACCGAGTTCCAGACACCGATCCTGACCGCATCCTCGCCAGAGGGCGCGCGCGATTTTCTGGTGCCGGCGCGTCTTCACCCCGGCAAATTCTACGCGCTGCCACAGGCGCCGCAGCAATTCAAACAGCTTGTCATGGTCTCCGGTTTCGACCGTTATTTCCAGATTGCGCCCTGTTTCCGCGACGAGGACAGCCGCGCCGACCGGAGCCCTGGCGAATTCTACCAGCTCGACCTCGAGATGAGCTTTGTCGAGCAGCAGGATGTGTTTGACGCCGTCGAGCCAGTCATCCGCGGTGTCTTCGAAGAGTTTTCCGATAAGGCCGTCGATCAGGAGTTCGTGCATATTCCATTCGCCGAATCGATGCTGAAATATGGCAATGACAAGCCGGATCTGCGGATCCCGATCGAGATCTGCGACGTTACCGAAACCTTCCGGGGCTCCGGCTTTTCGATCTTCGCCAAGGCGGTCGAGGGTGGCAGCGTCGTGCGCGCGGTGCCCGGGCCGAAATGCGGCAGCCGCGCCATCGCCGACCGGATGAACAGCTGGGCGCAGTCCGAAGGCGCCCCCGGCATGGGCTATATCATCTATGGCGAGGGTGAGGCACGTGGTCCGGTGGCAAAGGCTTTGGGGCCGGAAAAGGCCGAGGAAATCCGCCTTGCCACGGGTGTTGGCGATGGTGATGCGGTGTTCTTTGCCTGCGCCGACGAGGCGGCAGCTGCCAATCTGGCCGGCCGCGCGCGGGTGCGGATCGGTGAGGAGCAGGGGCTGATTGACAAGGATGTCTTCCGCTTTGCCTGGATTGTCGATTTTCCGATGTATGAGCGCGACGAGGCCACCGGCAAGATCGATTTCTCGCACAACCCCTTCTCGATGCCACAGGGCGGCCTGAAGGCGCTTGCCGAACAGGATCCGCTGACCATCAAGGCCTGGCAATATGATCTTGTCTGTAACGGTGTCGAGCTGTCATCCGGGGCGATCCGGAACCATCTTCCCGATGTGATGTACAAGGCGTTCGAGATTGCCGGCTATGATTCGCAGGTGGTCGATGACAAGTTCCCGGCGATGATCAATGCCTTCCGCTTTGGCGCGCCGCCGCATGGCGGCATCGCCCCCGGAATCGACCGCAT
>CBFHRT010000070.1:0-10503 GCA_965658285.1 Puniceispirillaceae bacterium (SeqCode)
ATCGCCGGTGACCATGTCGCACAGATGCGCCGACATGGTGGTCGACCCGACATCGATGGCGACGCCGGCAACACGGTCCTTCAGCCCCGGCCAGATAGCGACAATGCGGTTGCCGTCGCGAAGCGCCACCGTCACCTGCCACTTGCCGGCCCGAAGCACGGGTTGCAACTGTTGCAGGATATGAAGGTCACAGTCGATCTCGCCGGTTACGCGCTCCGGCCATTGCGTCTCCAGCGCCTCGATGAGCCGGCGCAGATCGCCGGACGGCTCATGCATGTCGGGCTCGCGCACCTCGACAAGGCACAGCCTGATGATCGGGTCCATCTCGATCTGCCGGTCATCGGCAGCCTTGCGGACAAGCTGGTTGTGGACCTGGCTTTCCGGCGGCACGTCGATGACAACATCCGCGAGGAGCGTCGACTGGCAGGACAGGCGCCGCCCTTCGGCAAGGCCTTTCTTGTCGGCATAACGCGTCTCGACAGCGGTCACGCCGCACAGGCTGTCCGGCCCCGAGGAAATACCATGTTTGGCGAATTCACCGGTGCCGACATCGACCTGGCAACGGCCACACAGGGCGCGCCCACCACAGACCGAATCGATATCAACGCCAAGCGTCCGTGCCGCCTGCAACACGGTCGTGCCGGCCGGCACATGCCCCTGACGTCCAGAGGGCGTGAAGACAATTTTGATATCGGAGCCGTCTTCAGCCATCACCGCTCGCCCTGTTCAGGCGCTGCGACGGCGGCGCGTCTGCCGACGCTCGCGTCCGCCCTCGCCGACGGCGGCAGGCTCGCGGAACCGCTTGATCCAGTTGCGGCATTCGGGGTCGTAGCCATTCATCACATTGGCCCCCATGATGCCGGTCATCTCTTCGGAATGAAGCGGATTCATGATTGCCGAGGTCATGCCGGCACCGGCCGCCATCGACAGGAAGGCGGCGTTCATGCCATGCCGGTTCGGCAGACCGAAGGAAATGTTCGACGCACCGCAGGTGGTGTTCACCTTCAGCTCGTTACGAAGCCGGATGATCAGATCCAGCGCCGAGCGGCCGGCCATATTGATCGCCCCGACCGGCATGATCAGCGGATCGACAACCACATCCTCGCGCGGGATGCCGTAATCCTCGGCCCGCTCGACAATCTTCTTCGCCACTTCATAACGGACATTCGGGTCCTCCGAAATGCCGGTCTCGTCATTCGAGATCGCGACCACAGCGGCGCCATATTTCTTCACCAGCGGCAGCACCACTTCAAGCCGCTCTTCCTCGCCCGTCACCGAATTGACCAGCGCCTTGCCCTTATAGGCGGCAAGCCCTGATTCCAGCGCCGCGACGATAGAGCTGTCGATGGCAAGCGGCACATCGACCGTGTCCTGGACCAGCCTGATGGATTCGGCGAGGATCGCCGGTTCATCGGCCATCGGGATGCCGGCATTCACATCCAGCATCGTGGCGCCGGCCTCGACCTGGGCGACGGCATCGGCAATGACACGGCTGTAATCACCAGCCGCCATTTCGGCCGCCAGCAGCTTTCGCCCGGTCGGATTGATTCGCTCACCAATCACGCAAAAGGGCGAGTCAAAGCCGATTACGATTTCCTGCTTGTCTGACGAAATCACGGTGTTGGTCATCTGTCTTGCTCCTTTCGCAACCTGGCGGTCAGCTCTCGGTCACGTCAAAACCGCCTTTCGGCAGAAGTTCGATCCTGCCCTCGGCGATGGCACCGGCATAGGCGGCGGTGCGCGCGAATCCCCCGAACGGATAATAATGGAAATGCCGGATCAGGCAGTCCTTGTCGGCCGCCATTCCCTCGGCAAGCCCGGCAATCAGCAGATGCGGCGACTGCACCGTCATCAGTTTGGCAACATTCTTGGCCTGTTTGGCGACAAAACGCATCGATGGGCCGATGCCCGAAATCTGCGCAAAGCGGAACAGCGTCTTGATGGTGGCCGGCCCGGGGACGCCGATGCGGATCGGCAGCCGGTTGCCGGCGGCACGCACGCGCCGCTCCCAGTCCAACACGATGTCAGCCTCAAAGCAGAATTGCGTCTCGATATAGAGGTCGAGACCATCGCGCGCCGCCAGCTCATTCTTCGCGGCAAGTGCCTCGGCAACCTCATCTTCGGAAATGTCGGGGCTGCCTTCCGGGTGGCCGGCAACGCCGATCTGGCGGATGCCATGTTTCTGGATGATGCCGGTCTCGAGAACCTCCATCGTCGCTGTGAAATCACCAACCGGATCATCAACACCGCCGCCGATGCACAGAACCTCCTCAACCCCGCAGCGCGCGGTAAAGGCCGACAATAGCTCTTCCAGCTGACCGGCATTCTGCAACGAGCGCGCCGCCAGATGCGGTACCGGCCGCATCCCGTCATTATGCAGCCGTTCGGCAACGGCGATCGTATCGCGCGGATCACTTCCCGGCAGGAAGGTCACATTGACACTCGTGCCCGGCGCCAGACAGTCACGAAAACTCTCGATCTTGGTCGCCCCGGTCGGGGTGACCTCGATTGACCAGTCGGCTGCAGCGCTGCGGATGGTCTCTATGCTTGCGGTCATTGTAATCTCACCCTTGCCGGCGACAATGTCGCGTTACCTTGTCCAATGGGCGGCAGCATGGCGATTTCACCGCCCCTCGGATGGCTTGCCGACGCCCCACTCTCTTCCGGATGCGACATGCGACATCCGGCGCTCCTTCAGGCGGGTTCCACACCGCCATTTTCAACCAGCATCTTGACCCGTTCGGCGGGATAATCCGCCTCCAGCGCGGCTGCCCGCGCCGCCGCCTCGGCCTCCAGATCCTCGCCACATTCGACAGGCGTGCCGCGCCGCCATTCGGCAAGATAATCATCGGTCGAATCGGCGCCGTCGCGCATCGCCGCCGCATCGATGGCGATGGCAAAGCGGCGATGCAGTTCGATCTTCGCCTGCTCGCGCTTGCGACCACGGCCGCGCTCGGCAATGACCTGGGCCGGAATATCCCGCCAGTACAGGGTGATCAATTGTGCCACTGTCAGTCTCCTTGCGTGCCAGCCGCGACCATGTCGGTTACCCAGGGGGTGAACCGGCCGAATCCGGCAAAACGATATTGGTATTCAAGACCAAGCTCTTCGGCAGCCGCCCTCGCCTTGCGCACCAGCGCCGGGTCTTCGGTCTGCGCGATATAGAGGACGCGCGTATAATTGCCGAAATACAGATCGCGGAGCTGCGGATATTGGCGCAGCCCCATGCCCTGCATGATGATTCGCTCGAAATGCCGGACCATGTAATCGGTCAGGAAGAAGGTGCCAAGCTCACGGTCCATCTCGTCATCGAAGTCAGGCTGCTGGAGATACATCTCATAGCAATGCGGGCCGGGAATGCGCGGCACTTCCTCTGCGGCGAGGAAGGAGTCGATCTCGCCGCCGGTGCCGCAATCACCATAGACGACCGCCACCCGCCTGCCCTGGCGACGAAGCGCCGCCAGCTTGCGGCGCAGTCCCGGAACGATCCGTTCGGGGTGATTATGCCATGACGCGGGAAGGCAGGTCAGCTCGACCTGCCCCTCGGGGAATTGCGCGGTGATGGCCAGAAGTTCGCGCGCCAGCGCGCCGCAGGCGATCAGCGTGAGGCCGGTGTCCGGCACCGCCGCCATGCCGCGTTCAGCCGGCAGCGGCTTCCGCACCACGCTTTGCCGCCACCATTTCCTTCGCCGTTTCAACAGCCACGGCGGCATCACGGCAATAGGCATCGGCGCCGATCGAATCGGCGAAGGCCTCGTTCAACGGCGCGCCGCCGACGAGAACAATGTAATCGTCGCGGATGCCCTTCTCGACAAGCGCGTCGATGACGACTTTCATATAGGGCATCGTGGTTGTCAGCAGCGCCGACATCCCGAGAATATCGGGCTTATGCTCTTCCAGCGCCTCAAGATAGTTCTCGACCGGATTGTTGATGCCGATATCGACAACATCAAAGCCGGCACCTTCAAGCATCATCGAGACAAGGTTCTTGCCGATGTCATGAATATCGCCCTTGACCGTGCCGATGACCATCGAGCCGACCTTCGGCGCGCCTGTCTCGGCCAGCAGCGGCCGCAGGATCGTCATGCCGGCCTTCATCGCATTGGCCGCCATCAGAACCTCGGGGACAAACAGGATGCCATCGCGGAAATCGATACCGACGATGGTCATGCCCTCGACAAGGGCCTTGGTCAGGACATCATAGGGCGTCCAGCCACGCCCAAGAAGGATTTCGACGCCTTCGCGGATCTCGTCCTGAAGACCGTCATAGAGATCGTCATGCATCTGCTGGACAAGTTCGTCATCGTCCAGTTCGGCAAGGATGATTTCCTCTTCATCGGCCATGTCATCACTCCTCAGTCGCAGCGGCGGTTTTCAGCGCCCGTTATGAATCCAGAATTGCTGCATGCTGCAACCTGACTGTGGGGCAAGCGCGACCGAATCTATTTGTTTCGCGACAATGCTGGCGGAATATGACCAGTGTGACCGTTATTCCTCGATCTGATGCCGCGTCATGATCGGAACACTGATCACGGTGAAGACCAGTGAAATGGCTGTTATTCCGAAAACTTTGAAGGTCACCCAGTCATCGGTGCTCATTGATCGCCAGGCGATTTCATTGGCCAGCGCGGTGGTCAGGAACATCGCCACCCACAGCCAGCTGATGGCGCGCCAGCCGGCATCCGACATGCGGAGCTGCGTTCCCATGATGGCGCCCAGTGGATTGCGGCCGATCAGCCGCCCACCGGCGATCACCGCTGCCAGAAGAACCGTCAGCACCGTCGGCTTGATCTTGATGAACAGGTCATTGTCGAAATAGACCGACAGCCCGCCGAAAAACGCAACGGCGACACAGCCGACAAGCGCCATCATCGACACCCGCCGCTCCAGCATCCAGCCTGCCGCCAGCGCCACGACCGTCGTCCCGACCAGCACCTTCACCGCCAGCATGAAATCACCGGTCATGTAATTGATGGCGAAGAACACCACCAGCGGGCCGAGATCGAGCAACAATTTGCGGCCCGGACGTTCGGTTTTTGAAGCCTCGGACTGCACAGCTGACTCGGCCGGATCTTTCTTTTTGGGGGTCACGGACTCACTCACGTCTTTGTCTCCGGATTACTTGTGTCTCGGGTAGAGGTGAAATTCATGCGGCCATGCCGGTTGCCATCGCCTCACAGGCGGCGGCGACCTCGCGAATCAAAGCACCGCCATCCTGGCGGTTGCGCGCGTCTTCTCCAAGATGGCGACGCCACAGGCGGGCGCCACGCTGGCCATGATAGAGGCCAAGCATATGCCGCGTGATGGCATGAAGCGGCACGCCCTCGGCAACGCGTCTGTCGGCGTAATCCGCCATGCGCCCGGCGATCTCAAAGCGCGAAGGCATCTCCCGGCTGCCCGAAGCAGCAAGAAGATCGGCAAGAATCATCGGCGTCCGATAGGCGGCGCGGCCCAGCATGACACCGGCGAAGCGCGGCGCCTCGCTCATCACCCCGGCCACACTGTCCAGACCGCCATTCAGAATGACCTCCAGATCGGACCGCCGTTTGGCAAGCCGCGCCGCGCGGTCGTAATCCAGCGGGGGAATGTCGCGATTCTCTTTCGGGCTGAGGCCGTTCAGCCAGGCCTTGCGGGCATGAAGATAGATCACCGTGACACCGGCACCGGCCACCGCATCGATGAAATCATCCAGCCCGGCCTCGGGATCCATATCGTCAATTCCGATCCGGCATTTGACCGTCACCGGCAGGCCGGTGGCCGCCTTCATCGCCGCCATACAATCGGCAACCAGCATCGGTTCTGCCATCAGGCAGGCGCCGAACCTGCCGGATTGCACGCGGTCGGACGGACAGCCGACATTCAGATTGATCTCGGCATAACCATAATCCGCGGCAAGGCGCGTTGCCTCGGCAAGACGTGCCGGATCGCTGCCGCCAAGCTGCAATGCAACGTGAATGCCCGCCGCGACATCCTCCGGCGCCTGTGCCAACAGCCTGTCGCGGTCGCCATGCACAACAGCGTCGGCCGTCACCATCTCGGTAAACAGCAACGCGCCGGGCGCAATCTGGCGGTGGAAATGGCGGCAATGCCGGTCCGTCCAGTCCATCATCGGCGCCACGCACAGGCGCCTGTCCAGCGCCGGCAATGATGTCGTCTCAGCTCTCATCGTGCCCCTATATATCATGCGCCCTTATATATCATGCGCCCTTGCGAGGCCACCGCGGCTAGAGAAGATCGAAGGGATTGCGCGCCTTCGCGTCCTGAATGGCCAGAACCCAGGCATCCGGGTCGATCTCCATCTCGCGGCGCAGCCTTGTCTCAACCGCCTCGCCGCTGGCCCAGCCATCATTTTCAGGGCCAGCCACGACGGGCCGCCAGCCATAGGTCCCGTCAAATTCAAGCGCCCGCGCCAACAGCCGGTGCCGGCCGTCAAGATCGTCAATATGAACCAGGATGGCGCCAGCCTCGGCATTGCCACGGCGCAGAACCACGCAGTCGATCAGCTCGCCACTGGCGATCCTGAGCGCCGCCCCGACCAGCATTTCGGTCTTCATACGTGCCATCATGGAAAGGTCAGCACCCTAGAAATCGCTGCAGCGACCTTTCTGTTCCCAGTCGCCATAGCGCGTTGGCTCAGGCCCTTTCGGACCGTTGACCTCGACCGGGGCATCCGACCCGGCCTGCGCCTTGTCAGATTTCGCATCTTCGACCTTGGGGTCGGTGTCTGTCTTGTCAGTGTCCATGAAAACCTATATGCCCCGTGACATGCGCAAAAACAAGCCGGGCCGGACAGCCACTTCATCTCCGCCAGAGGACTCCCGCCAGCCGGCGAAGAGCGGCATTGCCAGCCGGCTTGCCGCTTTCAACGCGCTGAAGGACATTTCAGGCGGCAAACATCTCGATGACGCGATGCGCCATGCCGGCGATCTGTCGCAACGCGACCGGGCCTTTGTCCGGCTACTGGTGACAACGGTGCTCCGCCGCAACGGGCAGATCGACAAGGTTCTTGGCGAGATCATGAACAAGCGTCCCGCAGGGCGCACCCGCGACGCCATCCAGATCATGCGTCTCGGCGCGGCGCAGCTGCTGTTCCTTGACACAGGCGCCCATGCCGCCGTTGACAGCACCGTGGATCTGATGCGCGCCGCCGGCTTTCACAGCATGACCGGGCTGGCCAATGCGGTGATGCGCCGCCTCTCGCGCGACGGTGCCAACATCCTTGCCACCACCGATCCGCAGGACAATCTGCCGGACTGGATCCGCCAGAGCTGGACCCGCCATTGGGGGCCGGAGCGAACACGGCAGACGATGGAATTGGCGATGATCCCGCCGCCGCTGGATATCACGCCGGCGCGCGACCCCGCCGACTGGACGGCACGCCTTGACGGCGTTCTGGTTGATGGTCACACGATCCGCCGTGATTTCGACGGTGACCCGACACAGCTTGCCGGATTCGAGGATGGTGCCTGGTGGGTTCAGGATGCCGCCGCCGCTCTGCCGGCGCGTCTGTTCGGCGATCTTGCCGGGCGCCGGGTCGTTGATCTGTGCGCGGCCCCTGGCGGCAAGACGGCCCAGCTTGTCGCCGCCGGGGCGCAGGTGACCGCCATCGATACATCCGATCGCCGCCTGCGTATCCTGCGCCGCAATCTGCAACGACTTGGCATGGCGGCGGAACTTGTGAAGATGGATGGTCGGCTATATCGCCCCGATGAAAAGGTTGATGCCGTGCTGATCGATGCGCCCTGTTCGGCCACCGGCACGCTACGCCGCCGACCCGATGTGCCTTGCCATCGCACGCCGACCGACATCGATCAGCTGGTGAAGACGCAGGGGGACTTGCTGGCCGCTGCAGCTGAATGGCTGACGCCGGGCGGCTGCCTTATTTACGCCACCTGTTCACTGCAGCATGAAGAAGGAGAAGCCATCATCGACGCGTTCCTGCGCCGACCGGACAGCCATATGACCATCGACGCCGTCTCGCCGGCGGAAGCCGGATGTTTCGCGCCGGCTTTGACAGATATCGGAACGCTGAGGATCGTGCCGGCGGATTTTGCGGCGCTTGGCGGTGTTGACGGATTCTTTATCGCGCGGTTGAAATCAGGCCAGATTTAAGACATCAGATTCGAGATGACAGTGAGGCAGAAGGGCAGTTGATGGCGGGGCGTGACGACGGTCAATCGGCAACGATCATGCCCATGCGGCTATCGGGCATTGAACGGCTGTTCCGCCAGAGCGGCCTGTTCCAGTGGCAAATCCGCGGTGCGCCGCGAAACCTGATGCGCCCCGGTCTGCAGGATCCCTGGCGCGGTGATGCACAGGCCGGCGCAAGGCTGGCCGCGGGACAGATCGTCCCGAGCCGGGGGGATGAGGACAGCGCGCGTTTCACCTGGCTATGCGATCTTCGTGCCGAGGGCGGTGATACGGCGCGGATGAAGGCGCGAGAATTGATCACCCGCTGGATTTCCGAAAATCAGAACTGGCACCTTCCCGACTGGCGCCCCGACATCATGGGACAAAGGCTGGCGATGTTGGCCTTGAATTTCGGCTGGTATGGCGTTTCGGCAGATGAGGGCTTCCAGCGCCGCCTTGCCGGCTCTGTTGAAATGCAGCTTCGCTGCCTTGCCATTGACTGGCGCCGGATGCGCAGCCTTGATGACCAGATCGGGGCGCTGCGCGGACTTGCCCTTGCCGAGGCCGCGATGGGTGCCGACGCGGCGCGGCTTGGCGCCCTGCTTGATATATTGATGCCGAAGCTTACAGCCGCCATCCGCCCCGATGGCGGCCATGTCAGCCGCATGCCGGACAGGCATGTCCTGATGTTGCGCCAGCTTGTCGAGATCCGCATGGCGACGAGCCTTGCCGGCACCGACGGGGCCGCACTTGCCGACATGATCGAGCGTATGGGCGGGCTTGTGCGCATGTGGCGGCATGGTGACGGGCGCATCGCCCATTTCAATGGTGCCGGCAGAGTGCCCAGCGAGATTGTCGAGGAAACCCTCGCACGCTCCGGCACCCGCAACAAGACCATGCAGCAGGCGCCCTATAGCGGCTTCCTTCGCATCGGCAGTGGCCGCACGGTGGTGATCATGGATGCCGGCGAGCCTGTCAACGCGGCTGACGGCACGATCACCGGCCTTGGCACACTTGGCTTTGAAATGAGCGTCGGCCAGGCCCAGCTGATCGTCAATTCGGGCCAGATGATGGCCGACCCGACATTGCGCCGGGTGATGTGCTCGACAGCGGCGCATTCGACAGTCGGCCTCGACAATCAGAATTCATCACGGCTGCAGGATGGTCGTCTTGCCTCGGTATCCGGCGTTGAGGTCGGCGAGGCGCAGGCCGGCCTTCTTGCCATTGCCACGCATGACGGGTTCGAGACCTCGCACGGCATCCTGCATCATCGCAAACTGTATCTGCGCACCGGCGGGGCCAATCTTCGCGGCTCTGACACGCTGGAATATACCGGCGCACCGGGTGAGATTCCCAACCTTGCCTATGTGCGCTTTCACCTTCACCCACGGGTCACGGCGGCACCGCTGCCGAACGGCACCGTGCTGATGAAAATTCGCGGCAGCCGGGTGGGATGGACCTTCAAGGCGTCCGGCGGCACCATCGAGGTCGACAATTCGGTCTATTTCGAGGACGGCGTGCGGCAGGCCAGCCAGCAGATTGTCGTCAAGGCCATGGTCAGCGAGATCCGCACCACCGGATCGCACGAGATCAAATGGGCCTTCATGCGAAGCACGCAGTAAATCCCTCGCTGGCCAAAATCGACCGCATTGTGCCGCTTCGCATTGCCATTGGCGGGCGGCTTTGCCATAAGGCGTGCAAGATTCCTGCAGCCACCGGAGCCACCGCAGCATGACATCACGGCGTGCCCTTCTTTCCGTTTCCGACAAGACCGGACTGATCCCTTTCGCCACGAGCCTCGCCGCGCAGGGGTTCGAGATCCTGTCGACCGGCGGCACCGCCACCACGCTTCGCGATGCCGGGCTTGCGGTTACCGATGTTGCCGCGGTCACCGGTTTCCCCGAGATCATGGACGGACGGGTGAAGACGCTGCATCCGAACATTCATGGCGGCTTGCTGGCGCGCCGGGATAATGACGCGCATCTGACCGCGATGCAGGAACAGGGAATCGTCGGCATCGATCTGTTGGCGGTCAATCTCTACCCGTTTGAGCAGCAGCGCGCGAAGACCGACGATTTCGCCACGCTGATCGAATATATCGACATTGGCGGCCCGGCTATGCTTCGCGCCGCGGCGAAAAACCATGAATTCGTGACCGTGCTGTGCGATCCGGCGGATTATGACGCTGTGATCGACGAGATCGCCACCGCCGGCGATGTCAGCCAGGAAACCCGGCGCCGCCTTGCCGGCCGGGTGTTTGCGCGCACCGCCGCCTATGACCAGGCCATCGCCGACTGGATGGCCAGTGACGGGATGGCCAGTGACGGGATGGCCAGTGACGGGATGGCCAGTGACGGGATGGCCAGTGACGGG
>CBFHRT010000071.1:0-10478 GCA_965658285.1 Puniceispirillaceae bacterium (SeqCode)
CTCAGTGACTCCCTAAGTGTCATGAAAGGGATGTTTGTGACATACTATAAATGGCTATGTCACTGACCAACGCAATTGCCTCAAAAAACAAATGAATAAGTGGTTGCCAGTTTTGCTACCTTACCGGTTTAGGTGGCTGTGCATATTTACTTAGGCACCGGGTATCACCCGTGCGTGGGGTGTATCCATACGGGAGTAAAACCCTTAACAGATACCATTTTCCAAGAATAAAAAATAAATATCAAAAAGTTGAAATCAAATTTGAGTGACGCCCAAACTGGCGCACGACATGTGTCCGTTGTCGCACGGTTGCCTGTGCCGGCTCAATGCCCCGCCAGACCCGTTGACCCGGCCGGCAGCAGAGATCAGTGGCCGGTGCCAAAGACGCCGCGGCGCACCCGATAATCGACCGCCACTTTGTATTCCGGGTCGTCATCGCTGTCGATGATCAGCTGTCCCGACCTTGACAACAGCCTGTGGCAATCGCGGCTCAGATGGCGAAGCATCACGGTCTTGCCGGCGTCATGATATTTCGCGGCGATATCCTCAATCGCCTGAAGGGCGGACTGGTCGACAATACGCGAACTGGCAAAATCGATGATCACGGTCTCGGGGTCGTCCTTGATCTGGAACAATTCGCGAAACCCGGTTGCCGAGCCGAAGAACAACGGCCCCTTGATGTCATAGACAATGGCGCCCTGTTCCCGGACGGAGGGCCGTTTTGATGCCTGGATGGTCTTTGCCACGTTCCACGCATAGACAAGCGCCGACATGATCACCCCCACGACAACGGCGATGGCCAGATCCTCGACCACGGTCACCGCGGTGACGGTGACGATGACCAACGCATCGGCGCGCGGCACCTTGCGCAGGGTGGCGATGGAATGCCAGGCAAAGGTGCCGATGACGACCATGAACATGACGCCGACAAGTGCGGCGATCGGAATCTGCTCGATCAGCGACGCTGTGAACAGGATGAAGCCAAGAAGGAACATCGCCGCGGCAATGCCGGCGATGCGGGTGCGGCCGCCCGATTTCACATTGATCATCGACTGGCCGATCATCGCGCAGCCACCCATACCGCCGAAAAAACCGGTGACGAAATTGGCCGCCCCCTGGGCCACGCATTCGCGCGAGGCACCGCCGCGTTGCTCGGTCATGTCTCCCACCAGATTGAGGGTGAGAAGGCTTTCGATCAGACCGATGGCCGCCAGAATCACCGCATAGGGAAAGATGATGCCGAGGGTCTCGAAGGTAAGGGGCACGGCCGGAATTTCGAAGGCAGGCAGCCCGCCCGAAAGACTGGCAAGGTCACCGACACGCGGCACCTCAATGCCAAATCCGATCACCACGGCGGTGACAATGCCGATCGCCGCCAGCGGTGCCGGCACAAGTTTGGTTACCCGCGGCGCTTGCCAGATGACAAGCATGGTCAGCGCGATCATGCCAATGGTGGTGAACAGCATTTCGCCTTCCATCCAGCGCATGCTGCCGTCGGGGCTGGCGATCTTGAACTGTTCCAGCTGTGCCAGGCCGATCACGATCGCAAGGCCGTTCACGAAGCCGATCATCACCGGGTAGGGCACCATGCGGATGAACTTGCCCCAGCGCAGCGCCCCGGCAATCAACTGCAGGACGCCCATCAGGATGACGGTGGCGAACAGATATTGAACACCATGCACCACCACCAGCGAGACCATGACAACGGCAAGGGCGCCGGTGGCCCCGGAAATCATCCCGGGCCGCCCGCCAAACAGCGCGGTGATCAGACCGACAATGAATGCCGCATACAGCCCGACAAGCGGTGCCACACCGGCGACAAAGGCAAAGGCCACAGCTTCCGGCACAAGTGCCAGTGATACGGTGAGGCCGGACAGGATTTCGATGGAAATCTGCTTTCCAGACAATCGCGGGCGCGAGGTGTCGTCATAGAATTGACCGCAGATGAGCCGCTGAAGCTGGCCAGACTTGAAAACTGACATGGGTTACGTGTCTGTGTCCCGGTAACGAAGGGGAAAGATAGGTGGGGCGCCGGTCACTCTGCCGCGCCCCTGCCGCCGCCACTATGTAGCGCCCGCGCGTCGACATGACCAGCCCTCAGTTATGTTTTCGCTACCAGCCTGGAAATGACTGGCCGGCGAGCTGAAGGGCCCGCAAGATCATCCCCATGATGGTGCCGGTCAGCACCCGGGTCGGAAATTGCCCCCGCTTTTTTTCCGGCCTTCCTGCGATAAAGCTGGCGTCATGAGGACCTGAATTTCATCATTGGTGTTACTGACAGGATCAACTAATACAGTGGGAATGAATGTTTGTGGATCCTCGGCCGGGTGTGGTGTGGCTGAGATGGTCGTACAATAACGGTTTCCGTCGACAGAAAACAGTGTGCCGGTTCTGTGAAAGCTGAAGTGAGAGAATGGCATGCAGCGTGAGGCGTCAGAGACTGTGATCCCTGCTCCCGGTATGCGCCGGCTTATCCGGCCTGTGACAAATGGTTTCTCGCTGATCGAACTGCTGGTGGTGATTGTGATCATCGGGGTTCTTGCCGCCGTCGGGCTTGTCGCCTATCGCGGTTTTATCTCGGCCTCGCAGGACCGGGCGACGATGGCGGACGCAACGGCCACCGGCCGGGCGATCGCGGCGGATCATGTCGCGCTTACGAATGATCTGGCCGCGCGGTCGGATTTCTCTGCAACGCTGACAGCGGACAGCCTGTGCCGGACGCAGGCCGACCGGATGGTGCATAATTTGAACAGCTCGCAGGGCAAGACGAACCCGCATCAGACGTCCTGCCCCTTCGCCTTCAATGGCAATCGCGCCTGGAACAGCGCGACCTATCAGGACCCGGTCAACGGGGTGAACTATTTCGCGCCGCCCGGCGGATGTGCCGTGACCGCTGCCGCCGGGGTGATTACTGTCCCGCGCGGCCGGATGATGGTGGCCTGCACCGCCTCCACAGCGGCCGTGAATGCGCCGGACTACCGGCTCTATATCTGCGCCTGCGAGGGCGAGGACAGTTGCAACACCACCAATGTGAGCGGCGTATGCAACGCGCCCGGCAATGGCGGGTATGCCGATAGCCAAACATGTCTCAGTAGATGGATAGATGACAATGCCGACAAATGTGCCTCACCGGGATATTTCTAGCGGGTTTCACAAGACAGGTCTCCGGGCGGTGAGATTGGCGGTGGGATTGGCGGTGAGATTGACTGCCCCGCGCGCGGGCCGCGCCGGGCTGATCGCCTGCGGTATGGGCGTCATTTTCATGGCCGGCACGGCGCTGGCCGGTTTCGTGACCTCGACGGTTGGGACGGGCAGCGCGGCCGACCCGACGGCAACGCCCGGGATCGACTCCGTGTTCCTGCCGGGAGACAGCACGGCGCCGACCTTTGCCGACACCATGAACGCGCTCCATTCATGTCTGTCAAACAGCCAGACATGTACGGTGAACCAGAAGACAGCCGCCCTTGATGCAGACAATGACGGCGTTCTGAGCAACACTGAAATCCTCACCGCCTTCACCAACATGTCCTGCCTGTCAGGCGTGCCGGCTGAGGCAGAATATGCCCGCGCGGTGATCACCGAGGTCAGGCAACTCAGCGATCTGTCCGATTGCGCGGCCGTGCAGACAGCCATTAGCACCGCCAGTGACTATGCCGTTGACAGCCCGGCGATTACCAACCCCCTCACCATCGATTTTGCGCAGTTCGGGGGCGCAACGTCGCAGCTTTCAATTCTCGATGGCAATGGCAATACTCAGGACAGCAGCAAATTCAATGTTGGCTATTCGCTGTCCGTCACCGACCCCGACGGCAATGCCGTGACCGACAACTGGTTCGAATTCACCGCATCGGGGGTGTTGCGACTGACCGCGGGAACCGATATTGCCGCCATCCCGCCGGGGGCCTATTCGTTCAATGTAACGGTGACCGATACCAATACCAACAGCTATGGATTGACCGACAATTCGCAATTCATGCTGAACATCAACAACCAGCAGGGCTGTATCGTCAACAATTCGATCGCCGCCTCGGACTTTTCGGTCGCCAGCGCGGTATCCGGCGCGCGCGTGACCATCAGCAGCAATCATAACACGAATGACCGGCTGTTCGTTCGCACCGCCACCAGCGTGACAACGGCCGCCAATGGCGACATGACCTATGCGAATTTCGGACATGCGGGCGTCACGGCGTTCTATGATGTGTCCACCGGAGAGCTGGAATTCTCCGGCAATGTCAGTGTCGCTGCCTGGGCCAGTATTTTCCGTCTTGTCGGATTTGACTATAGCGGCGGAACGCCGGGCACGGCATCGCGGACGCTGATCTATTCGCTGAGCGACAATGTCGCCTTCAACCACGCGGATGGCGGGGCGCATTTCTATACCTATGTCGCCAGCAATGACATTCATTTCCAGAACGCCAGAACCGCCGCTGCCGCGATGTCGCTGTTCGGGATGCAGGGCTATCTGGCGACGCTGACCACCGCTGCCGAGCAAACCTATATCGAACCCAAGATCGACGGCTATGGCTGGCTTGGCGGCTGTGACAGGCTTGGCAATTCGACAATTCGCGGGCGCTGCGGCATTCAGGCCTCGGAGATCACCGACGACCTCACCGGAAGGCCATGGTCGAACTCTGGCGGGACGAACTCGATCGGCCAGGGCGAAGGGTACTGGTATTGGGTCACCGGCCCGGAGCGGCTCAACTACATGCTTCGCGATACGGGCAACTGCAACACCGGAAATACCTCCAAGCAGGGCACCTATCCGCGGACCGGAAGCACGTTGGACACCGCCAACAGCGATAACAGCTACGAGAACTTCACGAATTGTGAGCCGAATAACTATCTGCACGATTCAAACGGCGAGAACCATCTGCATTTCTATTCTGACGGTTCTTGGAACGACTATCGCTATAATGACGGCAATATCTCGGGTTATCTCGTCGAATTTGGCGGGCCGCCAACCTCCACATGGGCGCAGGACAATGGAAATGTCGTCGATATCGCCGAGACATCCAACTACGGTATCACAACGGATGGCGGCTTCTGCGCGAATCAGTAAGGCTGATCGGCAACGCGGGTGATCGTGGTCAGTCCACCTTCGCGGTAAGTCTGGCGGTCTCGATTCCGGCGATGGCCGCCGCCTCGTCATTGTCCGAGGTGTCACCCGAAATGCCGACCGCGCCACGCAGCGTCCCGTCTGCATCCTGGATCAGCACGCCGCCCGGCACCGGCACCATGTCGCCGCCAAACACGCCATTCACCGCCTGAACGAAATAGGCCTGCTGTTCCGCCCGGTTCATCAGCGCGCGCGTGCCCATGCCAAGACCGATGGCGGCGTTCGCCTTGCCATGGGCGATCTTCGCGCGACGCTGGCTGCAGCCATCCTCCGATGCCGCGGCGACAAGCGCCCCGCGACTGTCCAACACGATGACGCTGAGCGGTTTCAGCCCCATCTCGCGCCCCTTGGCAAGGGATGCTTCGGTGATGGTCTGGGCCTGATGAAGCGTGATGGTCATTGATAATCCTCCTGTAATGCGCCAGCGATAGCAGAGCCGGCACGCCGCAACAACGCCAAATCGGTCACCGTTCCCGGTCTGATGACCGGCGATGACAACAGGTGGGGGCCGGGGCGACCGGGTCTTGCAAGCCCGGGTTTGGGGTGGCACTGTTTCCGGCCCGCCAATTTACAGGATTCGAGTCATCATGAACCAAGGTAAGTTCATCCCACGCGCCGACCATGTAGGCAGTCTGCTTCGCCCTGACACTGTAAAGGTGGCGCGCGCGCAGCATTATGAGGAGAAGTCCCTGTCGGCCGCCGAGCTGGCAGCAATCGAGGATGCCGCCATCACGAATCTCGTGCGGATGCAGGAATCGATCGGCATGCCTGTTGTCACCGATGGCGAGGCCCGCAGATCGTTCTGGCATTATGATTTTCTGGGAGGGCTGACCGGATTTGACCTGGAGGAACGTGACGAGGGTGTGCCGTTTGCCGGTGTCAGGCTCCGCCCGATCTTCCCGGTGATCAATGGCAAGCTCGACTTTCCCGATGACCACCCGATGCTTGACCATTTCCGCTATGTTGCCGCACAGGCACAGCATATGGCGAAAATCTCGATCCCGGGGCCAAGCTGCTGTCATTTCCGAACCGCCATCGAGGATATCCGCCACGCGCCGTATCAGGAGGATGTCGAGCTGTTGATGGAGGATATTGTGGGAACTTATCGCAAGGCTGTGGACGCATTCTATGATGCGGGATGCCGGTATCTGCAGATGGACGATATCTTTTTCGCCTATCTGTGTGACCCGAAGCACCGCGCGGCGAAGGCCGAGGCCGGCCAGGATCCGGACTGGCTGATTGAAAAATATGCCTACATGATGCGCGAGAGCATCAAGGATCGGCCTGCAGACATGACCATCGGCATGCATATGTGCCGCGGTAATTTCATGTCCACCCATGCTGCCGAGGGTAGCTATCACGCCGTTGCCGACGCAGTCTTCAACACCACCGGCGTCGACGTTTTCTTCATGGAATACGACACTGACCGTGCCGGCGATCTGGCGCCGCTTGGTGAGCTGTCGGCCGGTCACCAGCGGGTAATGCTTGGCTTCATCACCACCAAGTCAGGCGAGGTTGAGACGATAGATCATCTGAAGCGGCAGTTTGAGAGGGCAGCACAGTTCGTTGATATGGACCAGCTTGGCATTGCTCCGCAATGCGGTTTCGCCTCGACCGAGGAAGGCAACAGAATCACCCCTGACGATCAGACGCGCAAGCTCGAGCTTGTCCTCGAATGTGCAGAAAGCCTCTGGTAGGTCTGCGTTGCCCGGTCAGCTGACCGCCTTGTAGATGCCGATGATTTCGGACAGCAGGTCGAGCGCCTCCTCACGCGGGCGCTGGAAGGTGTTGCGCCCGATGATCGACCCGTTGGCCCCGCCATCGCGAAGCCCGCGGATTTCGTCCATCAGGCCGGCCCGGTCCTTGGCGGCACCGCCGGAAAAAACGACGATGCGGCGCCCGGCAAAGGATGCCTGCATGATATGACGGGTGCGTTCGGCCAGCGTGGCACGATCAACGCCGACGGAGTCATAGACCGATTTTGCCGCGTCCTGTTCGAGATGATCTGTCGGCGGCTTCACCTTGATGATATGCGCGCCAAGAAGCGCCGCCATGTGGGCCGCATAGGCAGCGACATCAAGCGCTGTTTCACCAGGCTTGCTGAGCCCGCCACCGCGTGGATAGGACCACAACACCACCGCAAGGCCGAGCGCCTTGGCCTCGGCGGCCATGTCCTGGAACTGCCCGATCATGTCGAAGGCGGCGTCCGACCCGGGATAGATGGTAAAGCCGACAGCGCTGCATCCAAGGCGCAGTGCCTCGGCCACTGACCCGGTGATGGCCTGGCTTGGCGCATCGCCGCCGCGGGCCAGCGAATTCGAGGAATTGATCTTCATGATGGTTGGGATCTGCCCGGCGAATTTGTCGGCACCGGCCTCGATCATGCCAAGTGGCGCAGCATAGGCCGACAGGCCAGCATCGATGGCAAGCTGATAATGGTAATGCGGGTCATAGGCAGCAGGATTGACGGCAAAGCTTCGCGCCGGTCCGTGTTCGAACCCCTGGTCGACCGGCAGGATGACAAGCTTGCCGGTGCCGCCAAGCTTTCCCTGCATCAGAATGCGCGCCAGATTGGCTTTTACGCCGGGGCTGTCGGCGCCGTAATTGTCGAGGATGGCTTTGACTTTGCGGGTGATTTTCATCGGGGTTACCTCGCGGCAGATGGTCTGACATGCGCGATCAGGTTATGCGCCGGTGCCCCCCTATGCCATATGATGGCATACACCGACCACGTTGATCGTACAGAATTGTATAGTCATTCGGTCGAAAAACGCCACTGTAAAGATGCCGCCAGGCAGTTCGGGGCGGTGCTAGAAAACCCGCAGATATCGCTCGGTCTCGAATGGCGTAACCTGTTGCCAGAAGAATGCCAGTTCGCGCTCGGCCTGTTGCAGCCAGATCTCATACTGGTCGGTGCCAAGAACGCCGCCAAGCCAGTCCGAGGCCCGTGCCTGCCTGATCGCCTCGTCAAGCCGCAACGGGATCGGCGGTGCGGCGCCGTCCTCATAGGCATTGCCCTCGCTGACAGGTGACGGTTCCATCGCCGCCTCGATACCGTCAAGACCGGCGGCGATGTCGGCGGCCAGAAGCAGATAGGGGTTGCAGTCGGCGCCGGCATCGCGCTTTTCAATGCGGGTGGCGCTGTCACTTCCCTCGATCACGCGAAGCGCCACCGTGCGGTTGTCATATCCCCAGCTGGCGTTGGTTGGACAGAAGGAAAGGGGCTTTCGCCGGCGATAGCCGTTGACGGTCATGGCGCCGCAGATCGACATCTCGGCCATGCGGTGCTGTATGCCGGCCAGGAAATGCCGGCCCATGGCGCTGAGACGTCCGTTTTCGGAAAAAACGTTCCGCCCGTCCGCCCACAGCGAATAATGGACATGGAAGCCGTTGCCGCTTTCCTCGGAAAAGGGTTTGGCCATGAAACTGGCATGATAGCTATGTCGCGCCGCCAGCTGCTTGACCAGTGAGCGGAACATCACCACCCGGTCAGCCGCGATCAGGGCGGCATCATGGCGGATATTGACCTCGACCTGGCCGGCCGCATATTCCGGGTTCGACTGTTCGATCGGGATACCCATAATGCCGAGCTGCTCGCGGATGGGGCCGAGGATCGGCTCGAGTTCCGCCGCCCGGTCAAGGCCATAGCAATCATTGCCAGTATCGCGCGGCAGGCCGGTCTGCGGGTCCAGAAGATAGAATTCCAGTTCGGTGCCGGCGCTGATCTCAAACCCCATCGATGCGGCACGGGCCAGTTGCCGGACCAGCGCCTGCCGCGGATCGATGGTCAGCACATCGTGATCCATCCCCTCGGCACGGGCAAAGCACAGCGCCACGCCGGGCTCCCACGGGATCGCAACCGGGGCGTGGAGCGGGAAGATATGGCAATCGGGAAAGCCGTTCGCGAAACTGACCACCGGCGTGTCCCAGACATCGCAGGTCATATCCATGGTGAACAGTGACATTGCCAGCGCGTTGCCCGATGCGCAGATGCGCTCCCATTGCGCCGCCGGAATGCGTTTGCCGCGCATGATGCCGTTCAGGTCACCAAGTCCCAGCGCCACGGTATGTGTTCCCGGTGGCAATGAATAATCTGTTTTGGTCACGATGCCGCCGCCCCTTGCAAGCCTGATGGTCTTCGTGGTTTGTCGAAAGGCGACGCGGCCAGATCCCGCGATCCGGATTCCAACAATCCATGTGGCGTGATGCAATCACACTGCCCTTGGCAATGCAAGGACGCGGCGGCAGATCGGGTGACGGCCTCGGGAGCCCTATAGATGGATATCGTGAAGGATGATCCCGCGTGACGGTACGTTGATTGAGGCAATACCGGCTCTCTCATTCATCTTGGCTTCGGCCTCGCGGAACAGCGCCTGACAGGCGATGAAGGCCTGCTCATCGACATATTCCCACAGATTGCCGAGAATGAAGCTTCCCTCCTGATTCCAGACCTGTGTCACCACCTGGCGAAGCGCGCCCGCGGCCTTGAAGCGCGGCAGCATCTCGCCGATGATCTCCTGCCATACGCGTTCCGCCGCCATCATGTCGCCCTTGGTGGCGAATTTACTGGTGATATAGCTCATCAGCTTTGGTTCCATGCCCCGCTCCGTCCTGCATGTCGATCCTTCGGCTGTAATGGTGACACAAGATCATATCTGACAGGTAGCAATTTAAGCTTTTCCTTATATACAGCGGTGACATGTGCCCTGCGGGGGCAGAATTTTCTGTTTACGGCGCGCCAGTGGAACCTGTTTGCCCCGGCGTGCCCGTGGCTGAAAAATCCGTGTATTGCCTCTGTTGGCGTTGGATCGAGTTGGCCATATCCGGTGTTATTGACACTCGATGTTCGGAATGACTCGATGTTCAGAATGAAAGGCAGGAGGAACAGATGGTTCTGCGGATCAATGATTTGGCGCCTGATTTCACGGCGCAGACAACGCATGGCGAGCTCAGGTTTCATGACTGGCTGGATGGCGGTTGGGGCGTGCTGTTCTCGCACCCGAAGGATTTCACACCCGTCTGCACGACCGAGCTTGGCGCGCTGGCGGGTCTTGAGGATGCGTTCGCAAAGCGTGATGTCAAGGTCATCGGCCTGTCGGTCGACCCGGCAGATGATCACAGGGAATGGCTTTCCGATATAGAGGATGTAACCGGCAACCGGCCGAACTATCCGATCATCGCCGATACCGAACTGGCCGTCGCCAAGCTCTATGACATGCTGCCGGCATCGGCTGGCGACAGTTCTGACGGGCGCACGGCGGTCGATAACCAGACGGTGCGCGTTGTCTTCGTTGTCGGGCCGGACCGGCGGATCAAGCTGCAGATGGCCTATCCGATGTCGACAGGGCGCAATTTCGCCGAG
>CBFHRT010000072.1:0-10427 GCA_965658285.1 Puniceispirillaceae bacterium (SeqCode)
AGGGACGGCAGGCCGGCGAGCTGGTCGAAGAGCTCCTGAAGGACGACCCGCTGCTGCCATGAGCAGCCGCCAGAGGTACGAAATACGGTTGTGGTTACACGCCATTGCTGACATTTCGCTTGAGGAAACTTTTCGCTCGCAACTGTTTTTTTGCAAAAAATGGTAAATCGGGGTAATGCTCGGTCGTTATCGGAACCGCGCAGTTGACAGGTCCGCATGGCGCAAAGGGTGGTCAAGTCGGGGTGGTCAAGTCATGAATGTTGGTAAGGCAATTTTCGTAGGCAACATCAAGGGCGGTGTGGGTAAGAGCACCCTCGCTGTGTATCTGACCGATTATCTGCGTCGGCGCTATCAGCGTCGGCCGGTGATGCTTCTCGACACTGATCCTCAGGGCACAGCCTTCGAGATGATGCAGCCGCACAGCCGTGCCGATGACATCAAATTCCTGCCAATCGGCGATCGTTATGACGGGGTCAGCATGACCACGCTTGATGGTGTGCTGCGCCGTATGCTGTCCTATGACGACGCTGTCACCATCGTCGATACGGGCGCCGGCAAGCTTGGCAATGTCTGGCAGATGGCGATGCTCTGCAGCACCGTTCTGGTGCCGACCTCGATGTCATGGACCGATCTGCGCCCGACCATAGATTTCATCAAGGAGCTTGATGACCGGAAGGAGGATTACGGTGTCGTGAACCCGCATGTCGTGGTTGTTCCGAACCGCACCTCGCCGTCACAGAAGAATTTCGGCCAGTTGGCCGGCGCGCTGGAAGAGGTGAATGCCATCATGGCGCCGCCGATTTCCGATTTGTCGGTGGCGCGAAGCCATACATCTGATTTCCAGGGGCTTAACGCCGTTGCCGGGACCCGTTTCTGTGAAGAAATCGAACGTCTCGGGGAATTCATCATCGATTATGTGATCAGTGGTGAACTCGACCGCATCTACCAGACAGCCTGACCAAACAGGCTTTCCGAGGTTTCACCGCGAGAGTGCGGCCGCCACCCACGCATGAAAGTGATGTGTTGGCGCGTCCATCACGGCCGAGAATTTGCCGCCATCATAGCCCGACGCGTGCCGGCCACGCTGCATGCCTTCGACAACCCCGACATCCTCGGCAAAGACCGTGCGCCACATTTCGGCGTTTGAGGCGCGCATCTCGGCGAATTCATCGCCCAGCGCAGCCTCGTCGGCATAATAGATCTCGACCTGTTCAAGGGTCCGCCCCGGACCATCGGGCAGCAGCAGGATGGCGAAGGCATGGTCGTTATGGACCCCGAACAGCACATTCGGGAACAGCGCGATATATTCCGCGCCGGCATCCCATTGTGATGACAGATCTTCAAACCGCGGAAAGCGGCTGCCGTCCGCACTGATCTGGGGCTGGTACACGGTCGTTCCCTGACCGGCGAAACCGCCGCTTTCCAGAATGTTGTAATGGTCCTCGAGGCGTGAATAGGTGTTCAGCGCCGGATGAACGAAAGGCAGATGATAGGCCTCGCAGTAATTCTCGACCGCCAGCTTCCAGTTGCATTCCAGTGTGAAACTGATCGAGGAATCCGCGCCACTATGGATCAAGGGCCGGTCGAATTCCCGCCACCGGCTGATCAGCGGCGCTGCCGCCTCCTCAAATGCCGGGGCCTCACCACCGACATTGACGAAAATCACGTCACGCCAGACATGCGAGCGTACGCGGATCAATGGCAGGTCACATGTCTTCACGCTGTCATGATGGTCGATGTCCGGCCCGCCAACATGTGGTGTACGCCGCAGATTGCCGTCCAGATCATAGGCCCAGGCATGATAGGGGCAGGTGATCGGGCCACGAAGCCGGACCGGTTCCTCGATCAGGATCATGCCGCGGTGGCGGCAGACATTCTGGAACACATTCACCTGTCCGCTGGCATTGCGCACCATCAGCATCGGGATGCCAAGGAAGGTCACCGGCCGCGCCATCCCGGTATCGGCGATGTCCTTGCCAAAGCCGATGGCCGCCCAGCCATCGCGAAACAGGGTGTCTTGCTCGTGCCGGTACATATTGCTATCGACATAGCATTCGTTTGGCAGGCCGTTTGCGGTCTCGATCGGCGACATCACATTGCGCAAGCTGGTCATCGCGGCTATTCCTTGCTGGCTGGTCTTTTGAGTTGTTATGACCAGCGGATCGTTACACTCATAATGTTGCGATGCAATATCCATTTGATCCGAATTTCAGGAAAGAAGGGCGGCATGACAGGCTACGAGGCAGCCCCCATCCATCTCGACCTCGATCACCGTTTCTATCGGCAGGTAGCACCGGCGCGGTTCCCGCAGCACAAGATCCGCTGGCGCAACGACCGCGCGGCGGCAACGGTTGGTCTCGGCGGGTTGGATGATGACCAGTGGATTGACCATTTCGCGCGGTTTGACCCGCTTGCCGACAATCTGCAGGCGCCGCTGGCACTCTGTTATCACGGCCATCAATTCGGGCATTACAATCCCGACCTCGGTGATGGGCGCGGGTTTCTCTTTGCCCAGATGAGGGCGGAGGACGGTCGGGTCCTCGATCTCGGCACCAAGGGTTCGGGGACAACGCCGTTCTCGCGCACCGCCGATGGCAGATTGACCCTGAAGGGGGCGGTTCGCGAGATCCTGGCAACCGAGATGCTGGAAGCGCTTGGCGTCAACACCTCGAAGACTTTCTCGGTCATCGAGACAGGCGAGGCATTGCAGCGCCATGATGAGCCGTCACCGACACGCGCGGCCGTTCTTGTCAGGCTTTCGCACGGTCATATCAGGATCGGCAGCTTTCAGCGCCTTCGCCACATGGACGACGCCGAGGGGATCGAGGGTCTGATGCGGCACACGGCGCGTCATCATTTTGCGGGCAGGCTGGATGCCGCCGCGCCGGTTGACGAACTTGCGCCGGCATTTCTGAGGGCCGTGGCAGCCGGCATTGCCGACACCGCCGGGGCCTGGATGGCGGCAGGCTTTGTCCACGGGGTGCTGAACACCGACAATTTCAACGTCACAGGTGAAAGTTTCGATTATGGCCCGTGGCGGTTCCTGCCGCAATTCGACAGAAATTTCACCGCCGCCTATTTCGATCATGCCGGGCGCTATGCCTATGGGCGTCAACCCGAGGCAAGCCTCTGGGCCGTCTGCCGTCTTGCCGACTGTCTGGTGCCGTTTGGTGGCACGCCCCCGCTGGAGGCGGCGCTTCAGGACTATTATCCGCAGCTTGAGGCCAGCCTGCAACGGCGCCTGTGCTGGCGGCTCGGCATCGAGGCATCCGATGAACAGGCACGGGACATTGCCGGCGCGCTGTTCGTCGCCGCGAAAACGGAGCAGACCCCCTTTGCGAAGATCCTGCATGACTGGTATGGCGGCGAAAGGCGGCGCGGCAACTACGAAGGTGACGCCTGGCGGGCTTTTGCGAACAGCCTGAACGACGCGACACGTCTCACGCAGGCCGACAATCCGATCTTTGACCGTGATGCGCCGGTTGACGTGCCCATCGAGCGTGTCGAGGCGTTGTGGGACCCGATCGCCAAATCAGACAATTGGGCACCACTCTATAACGCCATCGACGAGATCAGGCATTGGGGCGCGGCGCTGCATGGCGCGGGTGACATCATACCTCCGGCGGCGCCAGCGAGCGCGTGAAAACCTCGCGCATCACAAAGCTGCTCTCCATGCGCAGCACATGCGGCAGGGCGGACAGGTGCTCGGCGTGGAGACGGCCGAAATCGGCAACATCTCGCGCCGCAACGCGCAGGATATAGTCGCTTTCACCGGCAATCAGAAAACAGGCAAGAACCTGCGGGGTTTCGGCCACGGCGGCTTCGAAATCGGCGAGCATTTCAGCCGATTGTCCGTTCAGTGTGATCTGGATGAGGACGAGGACCTCATGACCGAGCTTCGATGCATTCAGGTGAGTGTGATAGCCGTCAATGACGCCGGATTTTTCCAGCAGACCCACCCGCCGCAAACAGGCCGATGGTGACAGGCCGACTGCATCCGCAAGTTCGACATTGGAAATTCGTGCATTGTCCTGCAACCGGGTGAGAATTAAGCGATCTATACGATCCATTTGACTCGTTCCTCAATTGAGTATGGAAGGGTTTGGTGCGCTATCGAATATTGTTTCAATGTTACATGTAAAAAACTCCCAATATCTCAAAACCCGTCGAAAACTCGTGCGATAAAGCACAGAAATTTCACCCTTAATCGAATAATATACTGCGAGTCCCTGGCGCTACGAGGGTAGCGACCAAAGCCTGATACAAAATTCGAAAATTCTCACGGGGATAACTTCGAGTTTTCAAAGTAACCCCAATTCAAGGAGCCAACAAGATGCTTATCGGTGTTCCCAAGGAAATAAAGGTGCGCGAGTCGCGCGTCGGGCTTGTGCCGAACTCGGTGATTGAACTGACCGGTCGTGGTCATGAGGTGCTTGTCGAGACTGGCGCGGGTGGCGGCATTGGCGCTTCGGACGATGTCTATCGCGCCGCCGGCGCCAGGATAGCCGACAATGCGGCGGCAGTGTTCGAGGCGGCGGAGATGATCGTCAAGGTGAAGGAGCCGCAGCCGAATGAATGGGTCCAGCTGTCGGCTGAGCAGATTCTGTTCACCTATCTTCATCTTGCTGCCGATATGGACCAGACACACGGGCTCATGGCCTCGGGTTGCACCGCCATCGCTTATGAGACAATCACCGATGATGCTGGCGGGCTGCCGCTGCTGGCCCCGATGAGTGAGGTTGCCGGCCGTCTCGCCGTGATTGAAGGCGCCGCCAATCTGAAGGCCAGCGCCGGTGGGCGGGGATTGCTGATTTCCGGTGTTCCCGGCACCAGCCCGGCCGAGGTGGTTGTCATCGGTGGCGGTGTTGTCGGCACCAATGCGGCGAAGATGGCCGTCGGTCTTGGCGCGCGGGTGACGATCCTCGACCGGTCGGTGCCGCGCCTTCGCCAGCTTGACGATTTGTTCGGCAGCGCCGTGACTACGCGGTATTCCAGCAAGGCCATCATCGAAGAGGTGTGCCGCCATGCCGATATGGTGATCGGGGCGGTGCTGATCCCCGGGGCCAGCGCGCCAAAGCTGATTTCGAAGGCCTTCCTGTCCGAGATGAAGCCGGGTGCGGTGCTTGTTGATGTCGCCATTGACCAGGGCGGGTGTTTCGAGACCTCGCGCCCGACAACGCATGATGACCCGACCTATGTCGTGGATGGTGTTGTACATTACTGTGTTGCCAATATGCCGGGCTCGGTGCCGCTGACCTCGTCAGAGGCGCTGAATAACGCGACATTGCCGCATGTTCTGGCGCTTGCCGATCATGGGGTGGCGGCGCTTGACCGTGATCCGCATCTTGCCAACGGGCTGAATGTGCGTGGTGGCGAGGTGACTTATGAAGCGGTTCTCGATGCCATGCAGGGGGCCGCTGCCTGAGACCAATCCGGGGTTCCTCCGCGGGGCGGCCAACGTGTAACCGCGTTGGCCGTCATTTGTTTTAAAGGGGCATTATTTCGGCGCATTGTTTGGGCGCATCGCGTTGGGACATGGCGCCGCGGCATCGCCATAGGCGGCGCGAAAAAAGGGGTTGACCGCCAGCGGCCATTCGCAGATAACACGCATCGGTCACGGCAATGCCGTGCGACCGGGTTGTTCGCTCTGATGAGCGGTAACCTATAAGGGGCCATAGCTCAGCTGGGAGAGCGCCTGCTTTGCAAGCAGGAGGTCGTCGGTTCGATCCCGTCTGGCTCCACCATACCTTTTCTTCTGAAATGAATTCTTCTGAAATGAATGTCGCTCGCCATGGCCGAGATGATGGGACCTGTTCTCGGTGAGGACTGGTTCAAGAACCGCGCCGGCATCACCAAGGGTGATGCAGGCCAGTTCGTTTCAGTTTTTGGATAGAATGGCTGTCCACAGGCAGGTCCTCAGCAAGGATTGCCGCCTTGCGGCTAGGGCCTCAGCAAGGATTGCCGCCTTGCGGCTAAGGGTAATCCCGGCCTGAATGAACATCTTGCGTTGGCGGAGATATGCGTCTAGGTTGCGGCCACTGAAAGACGCTGGTTTTCAGCCAATTGGCCAGATCATCATCCGCTCTTTCACACAGGAGGTTGAAGGCACATGGCCGTCAGGCTCCCCCATTTTCTGTCCGCATCGCTATGAAACCCTTACGGTCCGCGGTTGATGGATGCCGCGCCGCCTGTCATTTGTTCTCAAGGCGGCCCGGAAAGGAGACTCATGAGCACTGACGAGACACCATCGGCACCGTCACCCGACATAACCGCCCCGTCACCCGACATAACCGCCCCGGCGACCGACATAACCGCCCCGGCGCCCGACATAACCGATCAGGCGCCCGACATAACCGATCAGGCGCCCGACATGACCGATCAGGCGCAGACTGACGACAGCGTCGACACCGCTTTCAGAACGGATCCCTTTTTCGAGCTTGGCCTCGCGCCGACAATTGTCGACGACATCGCCGCGCAGGGTTTGACCGACCCGACGCCGATCCAGCGCGACGCCATTCCGGCAATTCTCGAAGGCCGTGATCTCATCGGCCTTGCCCAAACGGGGACTGGCAAGACGGCGGCCTATCTGCTGCCGCTGCTGCATGTCCTGCTGGACAAGCGCAAGGCGAAGCTGCCACGCCACACAAGTATCCTCGTACTCGTCCCGACCCGGGAGCTTGCCTATCAGGTCTCCGACAGCATCAAGGCATTCTCGGCAAGCCTGAAGGTGCGTTATCTGACCATTTGTGGCGGTGAGCGGTATGATTTTCAGATCCGTGCGTTGAAGAAGGGTGTCGACATCATTGTCGCCACGCCGGGCCGGTTTGAGGATCTGCAGGCGAAAGGAAAGATCGATCTCGGGCAGATTGAACATTTTGTGCTCGATGAAGGCGATCAGATGATCGATCTCGGCTTCCTGCCGCCGATCAGGCGCATTTTCGAGGCATTGCCGAAGGAGGCACAGACAGTCTTCTTCTCGGCGACAATGCCGGCGGAAATGAAGACGCTTGCCGAGACCTTTCTCAACGATCCCGTCACCATCCGTGCGGCGCATGCCGGCCAAACGGTCGATGCCATCAGCCAGCGCGCGATTCTGGTGCGTAATGCCGACAAGCGGGATATCCTGTTTCAGGAACTCGGGCAGATCGGGGATGAACAGGCACTCGTCTTCGTCAGAACACGCCTGCGGGCTGACGAGCTGTCGGAATGGCTGACCGAAAAGGGGATCGACGCTGACGCGCTGCATGGCGATATGCGGCAGTTCATCCGCCAGAAGGTGCTGCGCAAGTTCAAGAATGGTAGTTTGCGCGTGCTTGTCGCCACCGATGTCGCGGCGCGCGGCATTGATGTCTCCGGGCTTGGCATGGTGGTCAATTTCGACCTTCCCGAAATGGTCGAATCCTATGTTCACCGGATTGGCCGCACGGGCCGCGCCGGGCAGGCCGGAACGGCACTGTCGATCTGTAGCGTGGCCGATCAGGAAAAGCTGTCAGCCATCCTGGGCCATGTTGGTCAGCGGCTGGAAATTTATGACTCTGACGGCAACGCTGTCACGGAGTTCAGACCCGAGCGAGCCCCGAAAAAGGGCCGGGGACGGGGTCGTCCCCCACGGCACTCCCGCGATGGCGGAAATCGTCCGGGCGGATCACAGAGTAAACCATCAGGTAAATCATCGGGCAAACCATCGGGCAAACCGGCAGGCAAGTTCAAGGGGAAACCTGCCGGGAAACCTGCCGGGAAATTTTCCGGGAAACCGCCGCGCAAATCTTCAGATGGCCATCAGGCCGGTGAGGCTGCAGGCAGACCGGCCGGTAAATGGCCCGCCAGCAAAGCCCAACCCGGGAAGCCATTTTCCGGCAAGCCGAAATCCAGGCCATTTGGCAAATCATCGGATAAATCAGCGGGCACATCAGTGGGCAAATCATCTGGCAAATCATCGGGCAAATCATCTGGCAGGCCTGCCGAAATGCCTGCTGGCAAGCCCCGGCACCCGGCCAGGGACGATGCCAACACCCGTCCTGACCGTAAGGGCCCGAAGGATCAGCAGTCCAGGGCCCGGCATGGCAAGGAGGGTCATGGCAAGGATGAGCATGGCAAGGACAGCCAAAGCAAGAGTCCGGGCACTGGCGTTCTGAGCCTGCCCGGCGGCGGCAAACATGCCAAGCCGCAGGGTGGACGCGGCAAGCCCCGCGGCGCCAGACCCGGATCATCAGGCCCGCGGCGCGATGGCCAGCAGCGCCGTACGGATGGCGGCATGCGCCCGCTGCGCCGGCGCCGCAGCGGCTGATCTTGACCCGAAATATTCTCGGTGCGATTTTAAATCGGACGTGGCAACAGAACGTGACGTTGTCAGCATTTCGTGATTCAGTTTGGCCGGGGCGTTCATATGCAGGTGGTTGTATGCTGGCGATTCAGCATGGCTGAGCTGATGCGGCGGGCCATGCCTCGAAGCGTTCTGGCACTGAGGCCAATGTTGGCCGGTCTCGTCGTCTGCTGGCTGGTCATCGGAGGTGGCTATCCTGCTGGCGCCATAGCGCAGACCGCGTCGAATGAAGCCACTCCCAACACCATGATTGTCGAACATTCGGGGCCGCGTCCGAACAACGCCATCATCACCAATAATGGCTGGCGTTGCCCCGATGGATATGCGCTTGGCGCATCTGGCAGGTGCCAGGTCATTCGCGTGCCATCCAACGCCATTGCCGTTGGCAATCGCTGGCGATGCATGACCGGTTTCGTGCAGCGTGCGGACCGGTGCGACCGCCTCCTCGCGCCGGCCTATGGCTATATCCAGGGTAACGCTATCAAATGCACCGCAGGCTATCGGCTCACCGGCGAGAACAAATGCGAGGTCGTGAAGGCGCCGCAAAACGCCATCGTCGCCGGTAATGACTGGCGCTGCCGTCCGGGCTTTATGCGCAATGGCGACAAATGCGAGGGCATCACCGCGCCGGCGAATGGCTATGTGCGCGGCAATCGGTGGGTCTGCCGTGCTGGATTCCGGATCACCGAGACAGGCTGTGAACGCGTGACGGCGCCAACAAATGCGACGGTGACGGGAGGTGTCTGGACATGCAATCCCGGGTTCGTCCAGGACGAAGACAGATGTCTTCGGATCAAGGCCCCGGCCAACGCCCGGATCAATGGCAATGAGTGGGTCTGCAATGCAGGATTCCTGCGCAAGGATGACCGCTGCATCAAACTGCCAGTGCCGGCCAACGCGACCATCCGTGGCAATAGTTGGCGTTGCAATGGCGGGTTTCAGTCAGATGGCAAGGGGGGCTGCCGCCGGATTGTCGCGCCGCTGAATGCGACAGTGCGTGGCCATGGGTGGTTCTGTAATCCGGGTTTTGTGCAGTCTGGCGACGGGCGGTCCTGCGTGCCGCTGGATTGACGGTTCATCCGCGGGCGGTGAGATGCGCCTTCAGCGCGTCCTCGAACAGCTCAACACCCTTATATTCGCGCATCTGCGGTGTCATCAGCGCCAGCATTTCGGCCAGTGATTCCAGCGCGTCCGGCATGTCTGCCCAGCGAGACAGCGGTTCGACATAGGTGCGGATGGTGAACAGGATCTGCCCGCTATCCGGCAGCTTGCGCAGCGTCTGGCTTTCCATGCGAACGAAAATGTCATTGATTCCGGCGCCCGGTCTCAACGGTGTACGGCGCGTCCGGTGGGGTGTGAACAGCCGGTTGGTCGTGACAATTGACCAGTTCCAGCGATGGCTGATCGGCCCGACCTGCATCCGCGTGAAGAACCGGTCCATCGGGGTTTCAAGCTGCTCGTCATAATGGGGAACGGGTTCATGGATGCCGGCCAGCGGGCGCCCCATTTTCTCCGCCAGCACCCAATGTGCGGGAAAGGCAAGCGCCGCCGCGACAAGGCACCAGTCAAGGAGACCGGTATCACCATCACGTGCCCGCGGTTCCAGAAGCAGCAAATCCTCGGGCACAAGCCGTGCCGCCGCCTCAAGAGGGTGCCTGTCGAGATCGGGCGCAGCCACGGTCGTGTGGTGATATGTCTTCAGATGCGCGGTGACCATCGCCAGCACCTCATGGCTCGCGGCCAGACCCTCCGGCGCGGCGGCGAAGACCTCATCATGCTGCGCGCCAAACAAGCTGGCCTTCTCGGCAAGCTGATGTGATCGCCTGTCCGGATCGCCGAACGCATCCTCAACCGGCAGCCAGTCGGCCTCGGCACGTGATCGCAGCCCTAGCGTGAACCGGTGGCCAAGCCGTTGCCAAGGGGTCTGTTCACGATGACCGTCCATTTCCATCCTCTGATTCTTGCGCGCCCGTGACGCGTTGGCCCGGGCCTGAAGGCGGGCCCGGGCGATATTCTGGACGGCGAGGGGCGTTGCTGGCAAGCCGTGTCCAAGAGCCGTCAGACAGGCTGGCCGGTCAATCTGGCGGCGGCGGATGAGGCCTTT
>CBFHRT010000073.1:0-10291 GCA_965658285.1 Puniceispirillaceae bacterium (SeqCode)
GGTGCCGATGTTCTCACCGATATATTTCGCGTTCACGCCACCGTAATAGCGACCCGATACCGGAATCCGGAACACCCACTCGCTTCCCTTCTGGGTGATTTTCGAGTTGGTCGAATGCGGGACCATCTGCGGAACGCCGGCCTTTGCCGTCACATCGACGATCGGCAGCGACACGGACGAGCAGGTCGAACCGATCAGCAGGTGAATCTTCTCCTGGAAGATCAGCTTGTTCGCATTGGCAACGCCCTTGTCGGACTTGCACTCGTCATTCATCAGGGTGGCTTCGATCATGTTGCCATTGATGCCACCGGCATCATTGATCGCCTTGATCTCATCCATCACCATCTGGCCATAGGCCTGGCCGTTTTCACTGACCATCCGCATCGTGATGCCAACACGGATATCACCAGCGAAAGCAGCGGTGGCGGCAAGGCCGACACCGGCGGCCATAACGCCAGCAAACACTTTGTTCAGTACTCGCATGTTTTCCTCCACTTAGTTTCGGGCTTTGCCCTTATTCATAGTGAGTCGACCCACTATGCCTTCACCTTTGCCTCGACCCCGAACAGCCCGGATGGCTTGAACATCAGGACCAGGATCAACAGCAAAAATGCGTAAATATCCTTATGACTTGCCGAGATATAGGCAGCGCCGAGATTCTCGAAAATGCCGACCATGATGCCGCCGACAATCGCCCCGGGGAGCGATCCGAAACCACCCACCACGGCCGCGGCGAACGCCTTCATCAGCATCAGATAACCCATCTCGACCTGCACCGACTGCATCGGGCCGATCAACACCCCGGCGGCCGCGGCAAGGCCACAGGCAAGGCCGAAGATCAGCGAAATCATCAGCGGAACATTGACCCCCATCAGATAGGCAATGTCCTTGTTATGGGCGACAGCGCGCACCGCCAGACCGGTCTTGGTATGGCGCAGGAAGTAATGCAGCGCCGCCATCAGAACGACCGAGATGATGGCCGTCAGGACATAGCTTTCCGGCACATTGATATCACCCGGGAAGGTCAATCGCGGGATGTAGTCGAGATTGGCACGGAATGGCTCGGCCTCGGCACCAAAGAAGAAATAGGCGACATTGACCAGCGCGACGGACATGCCGAAACCACAGATGATCATGCCCATGCCGGCAACCGTGTAGCCACCGCCGGCGCGCGTCAGCCTTCGATAAAACACCCGTTCGACAGCCATTCCCAGAAGCGCTGTCAATATCATCGCGCCGATCAGCGCAATCGGATAGGGAACGCCGACATTATGCGCCAGCACCAGTCCGAAAAAGGCCCCGAACATATACATCTCGCCATGCGCGAAATGCACGATATCGAGGCCGGAATAGATCAATGAAATGCCAAGCGCGACAATGCCATAGACGACACCGATGGTGACACCGAAAATGATGAAGGCCAGCAACGAGTTGAAGTCGAATCCCATTATGTCTGTCCCCACTTTGTGCCGCTCAGTTCCTGAGCGCTTTTGACGTGTCGGCCACCGACCCGCCAAGGAAGGAATCCTTGACCGCCGGATCGCTGATCAGATTGTCCGCCTCGCCCTGCATCATGATGACGCCGTCGCGGATGATGTAACCATATTGCGCCAGAATCAGCGCCATCCGTACATTCTGCTCGACCACCAGGATCGTCACGCCGGATTTGGCGATGCGGTTGATATTGGCAAAAATTTCCAGAACCACTTTTGGTGCCAGCGCGGCGCTCGGCTCGTCGAGCATCAGCATTTTCGGCGCCGCCATCAAACCGCGACCGATCACGAGCATCTGTACCTCGCCGCCTGACAATGTGCCTGACAGCTGCCTGCGACGCTCGCGCAGCACCGGGAAAAAATCATAGACTTTCTCGAGATCAGCCTTGGTGCCCTCGCGATCTCTGCGCGTATAGGCGCCGAGGACGAGGTTTTCCTCGACCGTCATCGCCGGATAGGCTTCCTTGGCCTGCGTCACCTGAACAAGGCCAAGGCGCATGCGCTGGTGAGGCTTCATTTTCGAGATATTCACGCCGTCAAAGAAGACGTCACCCTGCATCAGGGGAATAAGCCCGGACACGGCCTTTAGAAGTGTGGATTTGCCTGTACCATTGCCGCCAAGCAGCGTGACAATGCCGCCGGCCGGTACATTCATATTAATGCCACGCAGGATCTTCAGATTGCCGTAGCCTGCATGTACGTCCTTAACTTCGAGCACCGTTCCCCCCGCGCCAGATATAAATCCGAAGCCGCCTTGCCCGCGAGCACCCTTCACTATCGGGTAAATTCCACTCTCGGGCAAACCGCCCGGATAAGCAAGACAACCTTATCGTCGCAAAGTCATAGTATGGTCCGTTGAAGGATTCGAAACTACAAATTTGATGGATTCCCATCATTCGGCCTCCGAAAGCGGTTTCTGCCGTGTCAGTCATCCGATCAGAAGGCGTTGTTCATTCGCTCAATGATCACCCCTGTCATCGTCTCGGCCGGCACCTGCCACCATCTGTCGCGGGAAAAGATCTCCACCTCGACCGGGCCGAGATATCCGGCGGTCTCGATCATCCGCCGCCAGTTCAGCAGCGCAATCTGACCGTCGCCCGGCATCCCGCGGTCAAGCCGCAGATCGTTCGTATCAGCCAGCCAGTCAGACACATGGTAGTTCAGAATGCGACCGCCGGCGCGCCTCAGCTTTGCCGGCAGATCATGCTCCCACCACAGGGCATAGGCGTCGATGGCAAGGCCGATGTCATGACCCTCGCCAAGCTGGTCGAGAATATCCAGCGCCTCACCGAGGCTGGACACAACCGACCGGAACCCGCACACCATCGGATGCAGCGGCTCGAAGGCAAGTTGCGCGCGGTATTGGCCGGCAAGCGCCGCCGCAGCACCAAGCCGGTCAACAATCTGTGCGCGGGCGCTGTCAATGTCGGTCTCTGCCAGCCCGGCAACCGCCAGGTCATCGAAACCACCGGTAATCATCACCAGTGTTCTGGCGCCAAACATATCGGCAAGCTCCAGCCTGTGCTGAAGCGCATCCGCGCCGGCAAAGAGACTGGCGACACAGAGCGATTCCGCCACCATATCGCTGTCCTGCCAGACCCGCCGCGCCTCGGCGATGCCGCATGCCTCGATCATCGGCGCCCACAGGGCGGTCCGCCGAATGCCGGCATCACCAAGGACGGCCAGCGAGGCGGCGAAATCACATTGTCCGGACAGCGAGACCTGATGGACGCACAGATCATCGATGGAGAGGCGGCGCGGCGTGGCTACCATGTGGCCCGCCCGCCGGTGACGTCAAAGACCTGACCGGTGGTGAAACTGCAAGCCGGCGAGGCGATGAAGGCCGCGACATTGGCGATCTCTTCGGGCGTGCACAGGCGGCCCATCGGAATGCGGCTCTTCTTGTCGGCGATATAGTCCGCGCTCATCCCGTCAAGAAGGTCGGTCATCGCCATTGACGGGGCGATGCAGTTCACTGTGATCTCCGATGGCAGCAATTCGCGGGCCAGCCCCTTGGCAAGACCGATCACGCCGGCTTTCGCCGCGCCATAGGGAACGGCGCCAGGATTGCCCTCCTTGCCGGCGATCGACGAGATGATGATGATCCGGCCGCGCTGGCGCGCCCGCAGATGGTCAAGCCCTGCCTGAACAGTCAGGAACACACCGGTCAGATCGACCGACATCACCATCTGCCATTCGGCAAGCGAATAGTCCCATAGCGGCTTTGTCGGTCCGTTCACGCCGGCATTCGCGACGATGCCGTCAATATCACCAAGCGCAGCAAGGCTGGCGGCGAATCCTGCCTCGGTCTGCGCCGGGTCGGTCACATCGACAATCTGGCAGTCGGCAAACACCGGATTGTCCTTCATGTCGCTGTCATCAAGATCCCAGCCTGACACCCGCGCGCCAAGGCTGTGAAACAACGTACTGATGGCAAGACCAATACCCTTGGCGGCGCCGGTGACGATAAAGGTCTGACCGGCAATATCCATCGGATTGTTCATGTGACTGTCTCCTTCAGCAGATGCTCCGGTCCGATATCAGCCGTTCGGCACCCATTGCAGGATATGGCTGGCGACGGCGACCAGCTCTCCGTCCTGGTTGGTAACCTCAATGCCGGCGGTGGAGCGGCGGCGGTCGGTGTCGATCTCGGTCACGGTGTAGGCAACCGTGACAGTATCGCCAAGAAAGACCGGCTTGAGAAACCTGACCTTGTCATAGCCGACCGAAACCGGGGTTTCCGCGGCCTCGCGGCTATGCGCGATCATCTGTGTCGAGACCGTCGACATGAAGCCGACAAGCAACGCGCCATGCGCCATCAGCCGGCCATAGGAGGATTTCTCCATATAGACCCGGTTGACATGGTTTGGCGAGAAATCGCCAGTGATGCCGGCAAACTGGTAGACATCACTTTCCGAGACCGTCTTGGTAAAACTCGTTGAATCGCCAATATCGAGATAGAAATCTGTCATCTGCCCTTTTCTCCCTTATGAAGGCCCATCCTGTTGATCCCCGCCCTGTGACAGGGTGATCCTTGTCCCGTCGGTTGCCGCACGCGCCGCCGCCAGCGTGGCGTCGAGCGACCGGCTGCCATTCAACGCATCAATGATCGGCTCCTCAAGCCCGCGCGCGACAGCGCAGAGATGCTCACACTGCGCGATGTAGGCGTCGATGAAAGATGTCTCGATCACCTCCGGCCTGATTTCGTGATGCCAGTTGCCATTCTCCTCACTGTGCTGCCACAGCACCAGATTCGGAAATTCCAGCGCCCCGCGCGTGCCGAGAAACCGGATGGCGTTCATCCCCGTCTTCGGGAATTTCGCATTCTCGCCTAGCGCCATTTCCCAGGTCCAGGGCGATGGCGTGCGGTCCGAGAGAAGAAAGCTCCCCACAGCCTGATTGGCGAATTTCAGGCTGATGGCGACGGCATCCTCCTTTTCGAACTGTTGATCATGATGCGTGATCTCGGCAGACACCGAAGTGATATCACCGCAGATGAATCGCAGAATGTCGATCTCATGGATCAGATTGGTCAGGATCGGGCCAGCCTTGATGTCGCGGCGCCATTCCGGGGCGTAATAATCATCATCCTTGCGCGTTGTCCACTGGCCACTGACGGCCATCAACCTGCCGATGCGCCCACTCTGGATGATCTCGCGTGCTATCCTTGCGCAGGGGTAGTAGCGCCGCTGATGGCCAACCAGAACCTTGCATCCCTGCGCCGCCGCATAGCGGGTCACTTCATCGGCTTCGGTCATGGTGGCGGTGATCGGCTTTTCGACCAGCACGGTCTTGCGGTGTTTCAGCGCCGTCATCACATCGGCATGATGACGTTCGGTCGGGGTGGCAATGATCACCGCCTCGATATCGGCCTTGGACAACATGCCATCAGCATCGGCGAAGACAGGGATGTTGCGCGCAGTGCCAAGCTGTGCCGCTGCCGGCGACGGGTCGGCAATCGCCACAAGATCAATATGCGCCAGCTCGTCGATGGCCTTGATATGGCGGGCCCCGATCGAACCGGCCCCGACCAATCCAATTCTGAACATATCCATCGGCCTTCCCGTGTCCCCTGTTCCTGAAAAAGTTGTTCCGGAAAAGTTATTCCTGAAACAGTGCCGCGCCCATCACCGCCGGCGGCGTGTCCATGCGCGGGGTGAATCCCATCCGGTCCAGAACGTCACCCTGCAGGTCGATCCCGGGGGCGATCTCGACAAGATGCACGCCATCCTCACGCAATTCGAACACGGCGCGCTCGGTCACATAGACAACATGCTGGCCCTGAACACATGCCTGCGGGCCGGAAAAGGTAATCTGGTCGACCGACTCGACAAGCTTGGCAATCCGGCCATGCGTGGTGACCCGCAAGCTGCCGTCCCCTGTCTCAAGCCGCGCCCCGCCCGTATCGAAAGTGCCGCAGAACACCACCTTGCGCGCATTCTGCGCGATATCGATGAAGCCGCCAGGCCCGACCGTATTGCCGGCAAGCTTGGAGACATTGACATTGCCGGCGGCATCCATCTCGCCAAATCCGAGAAAGGCGATATCCAGCCCGCCGCCGGAATAGAAGTCGAACTGCGAAGGGCCATCGATCATGCAGCTTGGGTTCATCGCATAGCCGAACAGATCACCATCCATCAGCCTGCCGCCATAGGTGCCATGTTCAATCGTCTGGAAATAGCGTCCCGAGTCGCCGTCACGATCGATCAGCTTGGCGATCTGGTCGGGGATGCCGAATCCGAAATTGATCACCGCGTTTTCGCGAAGCTCCTGCTGCGCCCGGCGGGCAATGATCAGACGCGGCGAGAAAACCGGCTGCTGCGGCTCCGGATCTTCGCGGCGATTCTGGCCTGACAGCGCCGCGTCATAGACAACGTCATAGCCCTGTTGCTGGCTTTCATCGACAACGATGGCATCGACAAGCGCCGCCGGAATACGCACCTCGCGGGCCTTCAGGCTGTCGCGCGGCACCTTCCCGCGCACCTGGAAAATGACCTTGCCGCCGCTGTTATGCGCCGCCGCCGCCATCGCGTAGATATCAAGATTGGCAGGCTCTTCCTCGAGCGAGATGTTGCCATCCTCATCAGCATAGCTGCCGCGAAGCAACGCCACCGTCACCGGGATTGGCAGATAGCGAAGATAGTCGCGCCCGTCGATGGTGATGATTTCGGTCAGGTCCTGTTTGGCGGCCTCGTTCATCCGCCCGCCATCGAGCCGTGGATCGACAAAGGTGCCAAGCCCGACATGCGTGATCAGGCCCGGCCTGCCGGCGGCGACCTCGCGCATCAATTGCATGATCACGCCGCCGGGCAGAACATAGGCCTCGATCTCGTTGTCACGCGCCATCTGCTGCATGCGTGGCGACCAGACCCAGTGACCACCAATCACCCGGCCCGTCATGCCGACATGCGCGAAACGGTTCATCCCGCGTTCCTGCCTGTCACCAATCCCAAGAGCATGGATGCAGGTCAGATTGCGCGGGTGGCCGGTGTCGAGGAAGCGGCGTTCGACGGCGGCGTGAAGCGCGCTCGCCTCGACCAGCCCGCCGCCACCACCGGTCAGCCCGATCACGGCATCATCATCAATCAGGGCGGCAGCCTCGTCCGCCGATAGAAACTGTACTTTTGTCATCCTGCCTGCTCATAGATGTCGAACAGCCCGACATCCCCCTTCATCATCTGGCGCGCCATCACCATGCGGTGAATTTCCGAGGTTCCATCATAGATCCTGGCAATTCGCGCATCGCGATAATAACGTTCCATCGGCAGATCGCGGCAATAGCCGGCACCACCATAAATCTGCACCGCCCGGTCGACGACACGGCCCAGCATCTCAGATGCCTGCACCTTCAGCATCGAAATCGCCCCGCGCGCCTCATCGCCGGAATCAATCCGGCTTGCCGTCTGCCACAGCGCCAGCCGGCAGCCATTGATCTCCATGGCCGAGTCGGCAAGCATCTGCTGCACCAGCTGGAACTCGCCAATCGCGGATCCGAACTGCCGCCTGTCGCGCGCATAGGAAAGACAGGAATCGAGGATCATGCTGGCCTTGCCGACGGCCCGCGCCGACACCTGCGCAAGGCGCACCCGGCCAAGCGTTGCCAAGGCCAGCTTCAGTCCCTGCCCTTGCGGACCCAGAAGGCGGCCGGCATCCAGAACAACATCATCGAACCGCATTTCGACATGCGAGGTGCCGCGAAGCCCCATCATCGGCTGATCACGGCCGATGGTGAAGCCTGGCACCCCCTTGTCCAGAATGAAGGTGGAAATCCCGCGCGCGCCGGCGTCCGGGTCGGTCACAGCGGTGACGATGAAAAAGTCGGAATAGAGCCCGTCCGAAATGTAATGCTTGGCGCCGTTCAACACCCACCCATCGCCGCGCCGCACCGCGTTGGTGGAAATGGCGGCAGCGTCGGACCCGGCCTCGGGTTCGGTGAAGGCGACCGAGAAGGTGCGCTCGCCGCGCACCGCCGGCAACAGATATTCCTCGATCTGCGCCTCGGTGCCTTCCAGCAGGATCTCATAGACATTGCCGAAGGCACGGCGGATCAGGATGTCACTTGTCCGGCCGAACTGCTCCTCGGCAATCATCCAGTCGAGAACCGACAGACCGCCACCGCCATATTCGGCTGGAATATTGACCGCATAGAGCCCCAGCGCACGCGACTTGTCGCGGATTGCCGCCGCCACATCATCGGCAAGATGACCATCTTCCTCAACCTGCGCCTCCAGCGGTCGCAGCTCGTCATCGATAAAACCGCGGATGGTGGCGACAAGCAGGCGCTGTTCCTCTGACAGCGAAAAATCCATCAGAAATATCCCTTCGTCGCGCCACCATCGACACTGATGCCAGCGCCATGAATGTGCCGCGCCTCATCGCCGCACAGAAAGGCAACCAGCGCCGCCGTATCCGCAGGCTGACCAAGACGGCGAATGCCCTCGGCCTGCATACGCTCGGCGCGGACCTCGTCAATGCTGCGATTCTCGTCCCGCGCCCGTGTCGCCAGCAATTGCTGCAGGCGCTCGGTTTCGGTCTGGCCGGGATTGATCCAGTTCACATTGACGTCGTCCTGTAGCCCCTGGCCGGCCAGTGCCTTGGTGAAATTCGCCAGCGCCGCATTGACCGCCCCGCCAACCATGAATTTGGCATCCGGCGTACGCGAGGCGCCGCCAACAATCATCACGACAGTGCCATGTGAAGCGACAAGCGATGGCCAGAACAGCCGCGACAGACGAACCCCGGCATGGAATTTCAACGCAAACCCGTCAATGAATTCCGCATCATCCTGATCCGGAAACATGCCGCCTTTGGTAGCGCCGGCGCTGTGGACAAGGATATCGCAGCCACCGAATGCCGTGTTGTGCGCCTCGAACGCCGCCCGGCACCCGTCAAGCGTGCGAAGATCGGCGGCGTGGGATGCAACCCGGCCGTCCGACTGCGCGGCGATTGTGTTTTGGGCGTCCTCGCAATGCGCCGGATTGCTGCCGGCAATCATCACATCGGCCCCGTCCCGCGCCAGCCTTGCGGCGATGGCAAGGCCAATGCCGCGTGTTCCCCCTGATACAAAGGCCGTCTTTCCTTGCAATGTGCTCATTTCACGATGTTCCGATCTGATCAGCCGCGCTGACATAATGCGTTTCGATACCCTTCACCAACCCGTAGAGGCTGCGCAATGTGGGAACCGCCAGGCCAGCCGCGTCGGCAAGCTGCAGCGGCGTGCCATAGATGAATTCGACCTCACTTGGCCGGCGTGCCAGCACATCGAGGCAGAGCGAGGATTTATTGTCGCCGGTGCCACCCGGTGCGGTCATCAGCTCCAGCCCCCGCACCACCGTCTCGCGGTCAAGATTGATGTTCTGGGAATGCGCAATCGAGATCGCCTCGTCAAGCGCGGTGAAGCAGACAAGCCGCAACGACTCCATCTGCAGAATCTCGGCGCTGGTAAGATTGGTCACGCCGGACACGGCACTCATCGTCATGTTGCCGAGAAGCTTTTTCCAGATCTCGGCGCTGATGTCCGCGCTTGCATGCGTTTCCAGCCCGGCCGCGGTGAAGGCGGCGGCGATCGCCTCGGCGCGCGGCGATTTCCCGCCACCCCATTCGCCGATATATGACGGCACGCGGTCGAAATCACGAATATGACCCGGCCCCAACCGCGCCCCGGCCATCGAGGTCAACCCGCCAAAGACAGTCTCGGCACCAAGGATTTCAGCAAGGATATCCTCATTGCCAAGCCCGTTCTGAAAACTGATGAAAACGGCACCGGAATCGGCAAGATGCGTCATCGCGAGCGCCGCCGCGCGGGTCGCTGTTCCCTTGCACTGCACCAGCACGATATCGGCCTGTTCGACCTGTGCGGCGTCATGCGCTGTCGCAAGCATCAGGCGCCTGTCACCACCAAGCCCGGAAATGCGAAGTCCGTCCCTGCGGATGGCGTCCAGATGCGCGCGGTCCGTATCGACAAGCGTCACCTCCAGACCACCTTCGGAAAGGATCGCGCCAAACAGGGCGCCCATGCCGCCGGCGCCAACAACGGCTACATGACGAATGTCCTTGGTCATCCGATATCTCCCATCATGACCTGCCGGACCGTGCCGCCGTGCCCCCGGCGCATCAACAGCCGATGCACGGCCTCCAGGCCCAGCAGAAAGGAATCACTTCCAAAGCCGACGATGCTGCCATCGCTGACGGCCGGCGTCAGCGATGGCAGCATCGTCGGCTTTGGGAGTGATTCCTTCCGGCGGGGGCTGGAGGCCGTGCATCGGCTGTTGATGCGCCGCGGGCATGGCGGCACGGTC
>CBFHRT010000074.1:0-10170 GCA_965658285.1 Puniceispirillaceae bacterium (SeqCode)
GGGACTTTTTCATGCCGCCCCCATTTCCAGCCTGATAGGAAAGTGGGCCACCAGAGGCGGAAAAGCCCTAAGCCATAAAAGTCTTGAGCCTGAAAAGCCTTAAGCCTGAAATGAGAAGACCCCCAGCGGCGGTGCCAGCCACTGGGGGTCGTTAAAGGTGCGGGACGTTCGGGGGAGGGGAACGTCAACCGCATTGACAGCATGTCGCACCGAATCGGAATGATCTACGCCTTGTTTGTCAAAAGACCCTTCAGGATTTAACAAAGGACGATTAACCGGCAGTATCGGCGGCTATATCCGGGGTCATATCTGGGGCTGGAATATGCCTGATCCGAAGCCTTGTCGGCATGTCAGCGTCGTTCTGCCGCGCGTCATCACGTAAGCCAGCATTTGGGCCAATATTTGAGCCAGCAATTGAGCCAGCAATTGGGCTGCCAGTCAGGATGGCGTCCCCAGATCGGATATGTGAAACATTAGATTATTGTTTTCCTGCTTGTTCGCAGCCGCCACAGGGCCTAGCGTTCATCTATGTCACCGTGCTGGCATGGTTTACCCAAAATATCATTCAAAAATGCCTAATGAAGGAGAAGCAATATGAAGAAAAGTACTGTTTTCGTCGCTGCCTTACTTCTCAGCACGAATGTTGCGCTCGCAGATGGACACGGTCTCTTCCCGACGATCGGCTTTCAGACAGCCACCTCGACCGAGATGATGGAAGGCACGACCGGCAGCATCATGCATCTGACATCGAGCGACGTCTGGGACTATTCGCAGGCACCTGATGGATGGCCAACCATCGTTGAGGCTACCTGTCATAACTCGGTAATCATGTTGCCGGATGGCGGCGTCGCTGGCGGTATCGGTGTGTGCGAGTCGGTCGACCCGGAAGGTGATGCATCGGTCTGGTATGGCGAGATTTCACCGACCTTTGGCTATGACGGCAAGCTTGTCGCCGGCACTGGCAAATATACCAAGATGGTTGGCGCCGAATTCGTTGGCCAGGTGACCGGCCAGCTGGCCAATGGCTCGTCGATTTATTATGTGACGCCGAAGAAATAGTCGTGCATCGCTGAAAACAGCGCGGGTCACTGCATTGGCGGTGACCCGGCCCGCCAGACCAGGCAGACCGTGATCACTCGTCACCCTCGGCTTTGCCAAGCCCGCCGCCCCCCGGCAGTTCCATGATCAGGCTCCGCCCCGGCGGTATGATCTGCTTGCCCTTGCCCTTGAGTTTCGTGCCATCCGACAGATAGGCCCGGCCGGCAAGGCCCGCCGCCCCGCCCTCGCGCCCACGGGCCGGATTTTCGATCCTGTCGAACAGCGCGAAAACGGCGAAGGGCGCTTTCTGGCTATGTTCGATCTCGATGATCTGACCATCGCCGCCTTGCCATCTGCCGTTGCCGCCCGACCCGTCGCGATACAGTTTGCGGCGATAGATCACCGGCGCGATGGATTCGGTGATTTCAACCGATGTCGTGCGAACGCCCGAGGGAAAAGCGGTTGCCGACAGGCCCGGCTTGCCGGGCCGCGCACCGGTGCCGCCGGCATGGAAGACCGTCACGGCAAAAGGCGTCGCGTCGCCATAGCTGACCGGTCCGACGACGCCATGCCCGCCCGACAGCATCGGATTCCACAGGCTGGAGCTGCCCTCTGCAGGCACCTTGCCCGGCAGCGCCTTGCCAAGACAGCCAAGCACGACATCCGGCAACATCTGCCCGACGACATGGCGGACATTGACCGCGCAGGGACGCGGCGCGTTCAGGATCGAGCCTTCCGGCGCCGTCACCTCGATGGCGGCCAGCGAGCCGGCATTGTTCGGCACACCCTCGCCGATGATGCAGTGGATGCCAAAGGATGTGTAGGCCCTGGCATAGGTAACAGGAACATTGATCCCAAAGGCGGAGGCGTCCGAAGACCCCGCATAGTCGACGCTGATCCGGTCCTGGTGTATCTCCATCCTGGCCCGCAGGGTGATCGGCTTGTCATAGCCGTCAACGGTCATGCTGTTTTCATAGACACCCGCGGGCAGCCTGTTGATGGCGTTCGTCATGGCGCGGCGTGACAAGGATATGATGTGCTCGCCGAGCTGTGCCAGATCGCCGATCCCGGTCTCCCGCATCAGCGCGCGCAGGCGCCGCGCGCCGACCTCGTTGCTTGAGGCAAGTGAATAGAGATCGCCGACAACCTGTTCCGGCTCCCGGACATTCGCGCGGACAATCTCGAAAAGCTGATCATTGGCCTTGCCGGCCGTGAACAGCCTCGTGATCGGAATGCACAGCCCCTCTTCGAAGATCTGGCCGCTGTCGGGACTGAAACCGATGCCGCCGATATCGACCACATGTACCGTCGAGGCGAACAAACCAACAAGATTTTCATCAAGAAATACCGGTGTCACGACGGTAAAATCGAACAGATGGCCGGTGCCCTGCCACGGGTCATTGGTGACATAGACATCGCCCGGCTGCATGCTGGCGGCAGGATATTTCTCGAGGAAATATTCCACCGATGCCGCCATCGCGTTGACATGCCCGGGGGTGCCGGTGATGGCCTGCGCCAGCATCCGCCCGTCGGGGGCGAAGATTCCCGCCGACAGATCGCCGGCCTCGCGAACCGAGGTGGAAAAGGCCGTGCGCATGATCGCCTGCGCCTGTTCCTCGACGACCGAGATCAGCCGGTCCCACAGCACCTGAAGCCGCACCTTTTCGGCAACGCCTGTGCCGGCATGTGCGGTATCGTCCGTCGCATCGCGCGACAGGATCAGATCACGCGACCGGTTTATCGTGGCGGTCCATCCCGCAGGCACGATCGTTGTGGTCTGCGCTTCCTCGATGGCCGCCGGCCCGTGCAGGCTGCCGGAAAAATGCGGGCGCTCGACCACGCGTGCCAGGATCGGGTCTGGCGCGGCCGGGTCACATATCTGCCGCTGCCGCGTTGCCGCATCGCCCTGCGCCGTCCCGGCCGGTGCCTCAATGCCTGCTTCGGCCCCGGTTGCGGCGACGGCGGTCAGCGACCAGGTCAGCACCTCGATTGCCATGCCGGGGATCAGCAGGCCGAACTTCGCTTCATAGGCAGCCTCGAACATCGCCCTGATGGCATCGCCAGACCGGTCATTGAACGGGCCCTCGGGCAGATCAACCTTGATCTCGTGACCCTGGCCGACATAGCGGGCATACCCATGCCGGGTGATCGACAGACCCGCGCCGGGGGCGCCAAGCCGCACGATTGATGACGCCTCATCCTCCATATCGGTGAACAACGCCGTCAGCGCGCCGTCATCCAGATCGTCGAGCCGGACATAGTTACTCCTGACAACCTCATAGGCCACCGGTGCCAGAAGAAATCCGACAGCCGATCCCACTCCGGCATCGGCCGGCACGATGATCTTCTCGATTCCCAGCTTTGCGGCCAGCCGTGTGGCATGCAACGGCGCGCCGCCACCAAAGGCAATCATCGTTCGCCCTTCAAGGTCCAGACCCCGTTCGGCCGCATGGACCCGCGCGGCGCTGGCCATGTTCTCATCGACAATCTCGATCATGCCGCGGGCGGCATCCACCGGCTCCAACGCCAGCCTGTCACCGACATGACGCGTCAGCGCCCGGTCCGCCGCCAGTGTATCGAGAGTCATTGTGCCACCGGCAAACCCCGCCGGGTCGAGCCTGCCAAGAACAAGGTTGGCGTCGGTCACGGTGGCGTCATCGCCACCCCGCGCATAGCAGGCCGGCCCGGGATCCGACCCGGCGCTCTGCGGGCCGATGCGAATCCGGTCCAGCGCGTCGACAGAGGCAATCGAGCCGCCACCGGCACCGATTTCGACCATCTCGATGACCGGGATTTTCAGCGGCGTGCCACTTCCCTTCATGAATCTGTGGGCGCGGTCCACCTCGAACTCGCGGTTCAACAAGGGCTGGCCATCATCGATCAGGCAGATCTTCGCCGTCGTGCCGCCCATATCAAAGGAGATCAGCCTGTCCTCGCCAAGCTGGCGCGCCATCTGGGCGGCGAGGATCGCACCGCCTGCCGGGCCCGACTCAACAAGCCTGATCGGAAACCGTGAGGCTGTCTCGATCGTCACCAAACTGCCGCCACTGGTCATCAGCAGGCAGGGGCATCGCAGCCCGGCTTCCGCCAGGCGGCTTTCAAGATCGGCAAGATAACCGCCTATCATCGGCCTGACATAGGCATTGGCGACGGTGGTCGATTGCCGTTCATATTCGCGAATCTCGGGGCAGACATCCGATGACAGCGATATCGACAGATCCGGCATCGCAGCGGCAAGGATGGCGCCCACGCGCCGCTCATGCGCCGGGTTGGCATAGGCGTGGAGCAACCCCACCGCGACGCTGTCAATCTGTGCGGCCTGCAGCGCCGGGATCAGCGTGGCCACCGTGTCATCATCAAGCGGTGTCAGCACATCGCCGCGGTAGTTCATCCGCTCGCTGACCTCGAAACGCAACTCCCGACTGATCAGGGGCGGGTTGCGGTCTGCCTGAATATCATACTGATCAAACCTGTTCTCGAACGCCATTTCCAGCGTGTCGCGGTGACCCTTGGTGGTGATCAGGGCTGTTCTGGCGCCCTTGCGCTCGATCAACGCGTTGGTGGCAAGGGTGGTTCCATGCACGACAAGCTCAATCGCGCCCGCCTCAACGCCCGACTTCCCGAGGATCTGTTCGACACCCTGCATCAGCCCGTCTGCAGGGCGTGCAGGCGTGGTCAGGACCTTGGCGGTATGGCGCCGGCCATGCTCATCCAGAACGAGGTCGGTGAAGGTGCCGCCGATGTCGATGGCAAGTCGTATGCTCACGGGTATGGCTCCAATGTTCGCAGAATATGATGCCGCGGCGGGCTGGTGTCAGACTTGGCGACTCCTGTCCAGCGCGGTCAGAAAGGCGTCGAGTTCGTCCTGCGGGATCTTCGCATTCTCTGCGGGTCCGGGAAAGCTGCCATCAAGCGAGGCCTCGCGAAAGGCGGCCAGCGCGGCGCGGCGTTCGGTGGCCATCTGGTCGGCCAGCGCGGCAAGATTGCCAAAGGCGCGGGAATGGCGCGGCAGTTGGTTCTCGCCGCAGATGTCATTCTGGAACAGATACATCACATCGCCGCCCGGCCCGGAGCCAAGCGACATGGTAATCAGGCCAGTGCGCGGGCTGATCGCCGCCAGCACGTCTGCCGGAATCACCTCGGCCTCGACAGAGAATGCCCCGGCATTTTCCAGATCACGGAAATCCTGCATCAGCGCCAGCGCCTCATCGGCGGTGCGGCCGACGGCGCGCAGGCCGCCGCGCCAGGTGGATTTGCGTGGCACCAGCCCAAGATGACCCATCACCGGAATGTCCTCATTCGCCAGCATCTCGACAACGGCGAAACGGCGTGCCGTCATCACCGAATCTGCACCCTTCATCAGTGCTGTCAGCGCGCCGCGAAGGATGTCCTCATCGGTCGGGTAATCGGGGATCGTCAACGCCGCGGTCAGGAAATGATGCGGCGCACCCTGGCGAACGACATCCACATTGGCAGCGTTGCAGATCAGCAAATCAATCCCTGAATCGGCCGCGGCGGCGGCCTCTTCCACCGTGTTCGCGGTGGTCTGCGTCAATTTGCGCACCCCCTTGCAGGCGCGAATATCGGCGGCGGTCAGGTTGCGGCGCGATGGTTGCGCATCCCATGTGTAAATAGGCTTAGTGTCTGTCTCCATGTCCCTCTCCATCTCCGTCTCTCCCTCACGACGCGCTGCCCCGCAATATGGCAGTGGTATTTGCACCGTCATCCGCACCGTCATCTGCACCGTCATCTGGCAGCTATCTGCCGCACAATTTGTCACCGGCGGCGTATTGTCAGGTCGGACCACCCCGCCAGCCCTCATGCCCGGACGGTGACTGGAAATCCAACCAGAATGGATGCTATCAGTAGCTCAGGATACCGCAATGAAAGCCGTTGATGGCTTTTTATCATTTTTGGCCTTCAAAAAATCGGATATTTCTTGTTGGCTTTAGCATCCACGTCATGTTCGCTATGAGAAGGCAGCTGTCCGCGCACATGACTGAAACACGATACTGGCAGGGACACATGCCGGAACACTGGCAGTCAGACGTTAAAGGAGCAGACGTTCGATGAACCCGCTTTCAGACACTGTAAAGGACATGAAACTGGCGCCCATGCGCGAGGTCAGCAAGACGCTGCAGATTCGCTGGTACAGATGTCCTGTCGACAAGAAAATTCTTCGCAGCCTGATGTCGCCTGATGATCGACGCGGCCTGTTCATGGCGCTTGGTCATCTGGGGTTGTGGGCGACGAGTGGCGGCATCGCCTTCTATCTGTTCTCGCAGCAGATGTGGATTGCGTTCGTCGCGGCGCTGTTCGCCCATGGGACGATCGGCTCGTTTTTCACCGCCCCGCATCATGAGCTGTGCCACCGCACCGTCTTCAAGACGAAATGGATGAATGAGGCCTTTCTGCGGGTCTTCTCGCTTCTTGGCTGGAACAATTTCGAGATTTACCAGTTCAGCCATAATTACCATCACCGCTTTACCCTGCATCCCGAGGGCGACCGGGAAGAGGTGATGCCGGCGACCCCGTCCTTGCGCGCCTTCTATCTTCTGCAGCTGCTGACCGTGAACATCTTTGGCGGGTATCAGTCAAAGGGCGTCGTGCCGACACTGCATAATTTCCTGGCGATTGCGGCGAACAGGTTCGACAACCCGTTTAATTCCTGGGGTGAGGAGCTGTATGACGGCTATGAAGAACATCGCCGCCGGGCCAGTGCCTGGGCCCGCACGACGCTGCTGTTTCATGGCGTTGTCATCGGCGGTGCCTTCGCCATCGGCCAGCCGATCCTCGCGCTGCTGATCTCGGGCTCGCCCTTCATCGCCAATCTGTGGCGCTATCTTGTCGGCGTGCCGATGCATTGCGGGCTGAAGAGCAGCGATACCGATTTCCGGAAATCGGTGCGCACCATCACCCTCGACCCGCTGTCCGAGTTTCTCTACTGGCACATGAACTGGCATCTCGAGCATCATATGTTCGCCGGCGTCCCCTGTTACAATCTGAAAGCGCTCCATCACGCTACGGCCGAAGACATGCCGGCACCGCGGACGCTGTTTGGTGCCTGGACCGAGATGCGTGAGACCTGGAAGCGCCAGAGGAGCGACCCGGACTACGCCTATGACACACCAGTGCCGACCGAGGGCATGCCGGCGGGTGGTCGCGATAAAATAGCAGCCTCCATCGGTGAGTTGGGGCCGGCCGAACTTCGGTCATGAAGGCACGCCCTCCAAAGGCGCGTCTTGAGGATATTGCGAAGCATGCCGGCGTCGGTCTTGCCACCGTCGACCGGGTGATGAATGAACGTGGCGGCGTCAGCGAGCGCACCACGGCGCGTGTTCTTGACAGCGCGCGCCAGCTTGGCACCAACCGCATCCTGCCGACCGGCAAATGGCGCCAGCTGTCGATTGAGGCGGTGTTTGCCCGAAATGCGACAGCCTATTCCGAGCGGTTGAATCTGTCGCTGGCAGCCGTAAACAAACTTGTCGATTATCCGGTCACCATCTACCGCACGCATATCGACGCGGATGAACCCGACCGGCTTGCCGCGCATCTGGTCTCGGTGGCGGAAAGCCGCGATGGCATTATTGTGTTCGCCAGTGATCTGCCAGCCATCGCCAGAGCGCTCAAATCATTGTCGACAAAAGCGGTCATCGTGACCATCAGTACCGACATTCCTGACAGTGGGCGTCACGGCTATGTCGGGATCGACAATATCAACGCCGGTCAGTCGGCGGCAAAAATCAGCGAGGCCATCTGCCGCAAGGGAGGGCGTGTGCTTGTTGTTGAACCCGGCACGAATGCACGTTCAAATCTGGACCGCATAAAGGGCTTCAGCCAGTTTTTTGCGGAGCGTGGCATTGAGGACAAGCTGATGCTGTTTCCGCCGCGGGTGTCGGTTACTGAAGCTGTGTCGGACATGCTGGCAATTCTCAATGACCAGAATGATTTCCGTGTGGTCTATGGTCCAGCCAACAATGCGTTGCTGGAGACGTTGATCGAAGCCGGCCGGCGTGAGGAGTCATTCAGGTCGCTGGCCAAGATCGTGCATGATCTCAGCCCCCACTCGATCGAGAATTTGCGCTCCGGTCTGATTGACATAGTCATCGATTCGAACCCGATGCAGCAGGCCTTTCAGGCTGTGGATTTCATCGCCAGACAGCATGGTTATGAAACGGCCACAACCATGGCAACCGTCGACTTCCAGCTCTACACCTCGGAAAATCTGCCGCGTACCGATAACATCCTATAAGGAGGCCACAGGCTGGCAGCCTTGAGGGATTCCCATCATTTTTGATCTTTGCGAAACCCCGCCTTTCCTGTTGGCTTAGCGTTTGCTGAACGGCACGCAATGCCGGTAACCAGCGGGGACGGGGATGAACGAAACGCGCAAAGCTGTGCTGAGCGAACTGGCGGTGATGCTGTCCACGGCATGGCGCGATCCTGGCAACCCTGCAAGCATCGGGCCGCGCCTCTATCCGCGCGACCGGGCCGAGGCCTATTTTGTCCAGGATCTCATGCATGAGACGCTTGGCCAGGGGCTGGCCGGCTGGAAGGTCGGCGCGACAAGCCAGAAAATGCGTGAGCTTGACGGCCATGATGATGTGATCCCGGGGCGGATCTTCGCGTCACGAAGCTATGTCGGCGCGCGGCACAGCCTGCCGATTGATCTATTTCCGGGCGCCCGCGCCGAAACCGAATTTGCCTTCCGGCTGACCGCAACACCGTATCTTCGCGAGGCGGCGTGGACCGCTACCGAGATGGCGAACATGATGACGCTCCACCCCGCCATCGAGATCATCGGCAACCGCTATCGCCTTGCGGGCGCCAGCAAGGCCGAGAATTCGCTGATGACCATTGCCGATAATGGCGGCGGCATCGGCTTTGTCTTCGGTGATCCGGTGGCTGACTGGCAGGCGATCGATTTTCAGCAGCATGTGATCACGCTTTCGGTGAGTGGCGGCACACCGGCGGAGAATTTTCTTGGCGAGATGCGGTGTATACCGGCACAGGCGGCCGCTGATCTGGTCAATCATCTGGCGGCGCGCGGCCACAATTTGCAGGCAGGTGACTTCATTTCAACCGGCGCGGCGTCGGTGCCGCAGTCCTTTTCGGCAGGCGATCACATACATGCCGATTTCGGGACGCTTGGCGTCATTGAGCTGGCATTCTGACGGGATGGCGCGCATCCGGGGAGGATTGATGAATGGCTGATGTGCTGGTGATCTTTGGTCCCAACCTGAACATGCTTGGCACGCGTGAGCCGGATATCTACGGAACCGACAGCATGGCCGATATCATGGCCGCCCTTGGCAGTCGGGCCGATGATCTCGGCCGGCGGGTCGAGATGATGCAGTCGAATGACGAGGGTGTTCTTGTCACCGCCATCCAGAAGGCGCGCGAGAATGCGGCGTCAATCCTGTTCAATCTGGCGGCCTTTACCCACACCTCTGTGGCGCTCCGCGATGCGTTGGCGATGTTCGACGGGCCGAAGGTCGAGGTGCATCTGTCCAACAATGACAGCCGTGAGGATTTCCGCCATGTCAGCATGACGGCCGGCGTCAGCGATGGCAGCATCGTCGGCTTTGGAAGTGATTCCTTCCTGCTGGGGCTGGAGGCCGTGCATCGGCTGTTGATGCGCCGCGGGCATGGCGGCACGGTCCGGCAGGTCATGATGGGAGATATCGGATGAGTGCGGATATTCGGCATGTGGCCGTTGTCGGGGCTGGCGGTATGGGGGCGCTGTTCGGCGCCATTCTTGCCGAAGGTGGGCTTGCGGTGACGCTTGTCGATACGGATCGCGAGCATATCGACGCCATCCGCAGGGACGGGCTCCGCATTTCCGGGCTTGGTGGAGACAGGCACCGGCAGATCGCCGCCGTGAATGATGTGGCGCAGGTCGAGGCGGCTGATATCGTGCTGGTGCAATGCAAGGGCACGGCGACCCGCGCGGCGGCGCTTTCGATGCAGCATCTTGCCGATCAAGGTGCCGTTTTCATCAGTTTTCAGAACGGGCTTGGCAATGAGGATATCCTTGCTGAAATCCTGGGTGCCGAGAGTGTCTTTGGCGGGTTGACCTCGATGGCCGGGGCGCGGCTGGGCCCGGGTCATATTCGTGATTTCGACCGCGTG
>CBFHRT010000075.1:0-10051 GCA_965658285.1 Puniceispirillaceae bacterium (SeqCode)
TGGAGAAATGCGCGGCCGACAACGCCCGCACCATTACCGAGATGCTTTCAGAGATGGGCGCCCTACAGCGCCGTGCCGGCCACCAGATGCGCGGCATCAGCCGCTATCGCGCGCATCAGCGCTGAATCAGGCAGGTCGACCGGGTTGCCCGGCCGGTTTGACAGACCGGGTTGCCCGACTGGTTTGAACGACCGGGTTGCCCGACTGGGTTGCCCGACCGGGTTGATCGGCCGGGTCTGTATTCACTCGGCGGCGCTGCCCTGGCTTTCCGACTGGGTGGGCCGCTCGATCATCAGTTTTTTCATTTTTTCGATCAGCGTCGTCCGGCGCAGTTTCAGCGCCTCGGCGGCCTGGCTGACCATACCATCCGATTTCGCCAGCGCCGCCTCGATCAGCACGACTTCGATATCCCGCAGGTGACGGCGCATATCGATGCTGTCGAAATAGCTGAACCAGTCCGCATAATGTGCCGGGTGGGGCAGGGGCGGCTCGCTGCTTTCGGTCATGACATCGACGCCGCCAAGACCTTGCGAGGCTTCCCACAGCGCGTCCATCTCCTCGGCCCGGTCCGGTGCCTTCATGCGCAGCAGGTTTTCGCGCACCTGCGTTGCGGTGATGGGCTGGCTGGGGAACATCACCATCGCCCGTTCCAGAACATTGCGCAGCTCACGCACATTGCCCGGCCATGGATAGCGCGACAGTTCAGCCATCGCGCTGTCATCCAGTGTTGGTGCCGTGCTGTTCTGCACTTCGGCAAGCGAATTCATGATGGCGGCGGCGATCAGCGGTATGTCGACATGCCGCTCGGCCAGCGTCGGCACCTGCACCGGGAAGACATTGATGCGGTAGAACAAATCGGCCCGGAAGGCGCCCTCATCGACGCGTGACTGGATATTCTGGTGCGTCGCGCAGACAAGCCGGAAATCAACGGCAATCTCGTCATTGCCGCCGACGCGCTGCACCTTGCGCTCTTCAAGAACGCGCAGCAGTTTGGTCTGCAGTGGCAGCGGCATGTCACCGATCTCATCGAGAAAAAGGGTGCCGCCGCGGGCCAGTTCGACCCGCCCCTCGCGGGGCTTGTCAGCGCCGGTGAAGGCGCCTTTTTCATGGCCGAAAATTTCGGATTCCAGCAATTCCGACGGGATCGCCGCGCAATTCACCGAAACCAGCCGCCCGCTTCGGCCCGATGCCGCGTGAATGGCGCGGGCCACAAGCTCCTTGCCGGTCCCGGTCTCGCCAAGCACAAGCACGCTTGTTGGCGAAGACGCCACAACATCTATGAGCTTTTTCAGCTCCTTAACCGGCACCGATTGGCCGACAATAATGTCGTCTATCGAGCTGTCCATCCTCAGTACCACCCAAAAAAACAAATCAGAACGAGGCGATAGGCGTCAATATTTTGGACAGACTACCGCTTCATGCGGGGCAATGTCAAAATTTTGATGTGATGGCTGGCGCGCCGTCGGAATCGTCGGAAACCCGACTTCTGGCGGCGTTTATCCGCGCTGCATGTCCGGGTGGCAGTGGCCGAGCAAGAATGAAATAAAGGGCTAGAAATCTGTAAAATAACGAAAAAACAAGAAAATTAACTTTTTTTAAAGGTTTTTGGCATGGCTGGCAGGGTTCTTGCCTTTGTGATGGCAGAGATCGTTTTCGCTTGAGGCAAGAGAGATGAGCATAATTCGCCTTGAACATGAGAGTTTTGCATCAGCAGACAGGCTGACCCGCATTCTTCAGGACCGGCTTCTGACAGTCGCCACTTCGGATGGTGACCTGGCAGGTGACCCGAAATCCAACACCTATATATGCAGCGCCGCCTATGAGGCGTCGATAGGTGGTGAGGCGGAGGCCATCGCGAAAGGCCGCGCGGCGCGGGCCGGCTCGATGATGATCATCGAGGAGAACGCCGACAGCTTTGCCCTGACAGAGGCGCTTGGCGGCAAGCTTGTCCGCCTGGCGTTGCCGGCCGCGAAGGATGCGGTGGCGGATGATTACGGGCTGCAGCTTGCCGCAACCCTGCTGTCCGACAGCCGGACGGTGGCTTGCGGCGATCAGGTGAGCCGTGATTTGCTGGCGCTGGCGCGTCGTGTCGCGCAGACCGACGTAACAGTCTTCATCAACGGCCCCACCGGTACCGGCAAGGAAGTGCTGGCGAAGTTCATTCACAATCATTCCGAACGTGCCGAAGCGCCGTTCGTGGCGGTGAACTGCGCTGCCATTCCCGACAACATGCTTGAGGCGATCCTGTTCGGCCATGAGAAGGGCGCCTTCACCGGCGCGTCGACTGCCAACAAGGGTATCTTCCGGGCGGCCGATGGTGGCACGCTTCTGCTTGACGAGATTTCCGAGATGCCGATGGCGCTGCAGGCAAAGCTGCTGCGCGCGCTGCAGGAAAAGGCCGTGACCCCGATTGGCTCGCAAACCGACATTCCGGTCGATGTGCGCGTCGTGGCAACGACCAACCGCAACATGGCCGAGGAAATCCGCGCCGGCCATTTTCGTGAGGATCTCTATTACCGCCTGAACGTATTTCCGCTTAATACGGTTGCGCTGGCGGCCCGTCCGGATGACATCGTTCCGGTTGCGACCTTCCTTCTGAACCGTCACGTCAAATCCGCCGCGGATCTTCCGTGGCTTGCCGATGACGCCATCGAGGCACTGCGCCGCTATGGCTGGCCGGGCAATGTTCGTGAACTTGAGAATGTATTGCAGCGGGCGCTGGTTCTGGCCCAGGACGGCGTCGTCTCGGCGCGCGACATCCTCATCGATGATGTGATGCACCAGCTCTCCGATGAACTTCCCAACAGCATGGCGGCTGCCTTCCGGCAGAGCGCCGCGCAGGCCTGAACGGCCGGCACTGCCGAGACCCAGCGAGGTAACAGGACATGACGACCATTGGACCCATCAGCAGCTCTGTCGGCACCGCGCACGCGCAGGTATTGAAACGTGCCGAGCAGGCGCTGCAGACCGAAAAGCCGACCCAGGCCTTCACCGACCGCATTACCAACGCGATCGATCAGGTGGCCGACGCGCAGTCGAAATCGGCCGAGCTCGCGAAGGCCTATGAGATGGGCCAGGAGAATGATCTCAGCAAGGTGATGATCAGCCAGCAGGTCTCCTCGCTTGGCTTCCAGTTGACCCTGAATGTCCGCAACAAGGTGCTGAGCGCCTACAAGGACATCATGAACATGCCGGTCTGATCCGGCCGCAAGAAACCTGACGGTTGACAGTAACAGGGACCGAAACGATGGCAGAAGCAACGACAGTAGTGGATCCGAACGCACCGGCTGCGGAGGATGAGAACGCAACCGCGGTCGCCACCGTGCCGACAACGGGCCCGATGGCCATCCTGCATCGCCTGACCGGTGGTCAGAGCCTGCGTCAGGTTCTGCCCGCTGTCGGCGCCATTATCGTGTCGATTGTCGGACTGGTGTTCTTCGTTGTCTCGCAGCAGCCGGAACGCACAACGCTGTATGCCTCATTGCCGGAAGGTGAAAAGGCGCGCGTCGTTGATGCGCTGAAGAATTCCGGCGTTGATGTGGCGCTCGACCCGACCACCGGCGATGTGATCGTGCCTGTTTCCGACTATCACAGCTCGCGCATGACCCTCGCGGCGCAGGGGCTTCCTGCCTCGATCCCGGACGGGTATGAAGCGATTGCGGATATCCCGATGGGATCAAGCCGGTCGGTGGAGAATGTTCGGCTGAAACAGAGCCAGGAGATCGAGCTGGCCAGGTCGATCAGTGAAATCGAGGGTCTTGTGACGTCCCGCGTCCATCTTGCGATTCCGGAGAAATCCGTGTTTGCCCGTGCCTCCACGCCGCCAACTGCGTCTGTATTCGTGCAGATGGAGAACGGCCGATCGCTGTCGCGCCAGCAGGTTGATGCCATCGTGCATCTGGTTTCCTCATCAGTGCCCTTCATGGCGAAGAACGGCGTCACCGTCGTTGATCAGTACGGCAATCTGCTGTCCCGCCCGCCGCAGGACAGCGCCGGCATGCTGTCCGATGCGCAGCTTGAGCACCGGATCCGGCTTGAGGATATTTACCGTAACCGCGTGATTGCCCTTGTCAGCCCGATTGTCGGTGCCGGCAATGTCACCGCGCAGGTCAATCTGGATATGGATTTCACCCGCAGCGAGGTGACCGAGGAAATCGTCGACCCCGAGGGCAATGCCCTTCGCAGCGAACAACGCAGCAATGACTATTCCAGCGAGGTCACCGCCCGCGGCGTGCCGGGTGCCACCACCAACCGCGCCCCGACCCAGACCGAGATTGAGACCCAGCAGGGTGATGATGCCGGCAACGGGTCGATGCGGAACCGGTCATCAAGCGAGACCAAGAATTACGAGGTCAGCCGTACCGTGTCGACCACACAGAGCCCGAGCAACGAGATCACCCGCATCCAGGCCGCGGTGCTTGTCCGCGAGATGGAGGTGGTCAATCCGGAAACGGGCCTGAAGGAAGTTCAGGAAATCCCGCAGGACAAGCTTGACGAGATCGCGGCGCTCGTCACCAACGCCATCGGCATTGATGATGAGCGTGGCGACAGCCTGACAGTGTCGAGTTCGACCTTTGTTTCCGCTCTCGAGGGTATCAAGAAACCATGGTACGATATGGACTGGGCGGTGACCATCATGCGTCAGGGTCTGACCATTCTGATTATGGCCGTGGTCGTGCTTGGCGTGATCCGCCCGTTGATCAACCGCATCATGGTTCCGGCTGCGACAGGTGGCCCTGGTGAAGCGGTTGTCTCGATGGATGAAGATGTCGATCTTGATACTGTCGAGATCCAGGAAGGTGAATCGCTTGAGGACATCAAGGCGAAGCTGAAGCCGAAGAAAGCGTCGATCTCGCCAGAGATGCTGGACACCGCGAACACCTATGATGACAAGGTTGCGGTGATCCGGATGATCGTCTCTGACGAGGCCGGCCGTGTCTCGAACGTCTTCAAGTCGATGATGCGGGGCGATCTGGACTCAGCCTGATGAGTAAAGACAAACACCTGGCTCTTCGCCTGAAGAGCGTGTGAGGAATACGAGGCAGTTATGGCAGAACAGCAATCTGAAAATGAAGAGAAGTCTCAGTTCGAGCGGCTGAACGGCACTCAGAAATCGGCGATACTGATGATGTTGATCGGCGAGGACGAGGCGTCTGAAATTCTTCGCAACCTGTCGCCACGCGAGGTCCAGCATCTGGGAACAGCGATGTATTCGGTGCAGGGTCTGGACCAGGATACGGTGAACCAGGTGCTGGACGAGTTTCTGGCCATCATCAAGGAGCAGACCAGCCTTGGCCTTGGTGCCGGCAACTATATCCGCAATGTGATGACCCGCGCTCTGGGTGATGAAAAGGCGGAGTCCGTCCTCAGCCGGATCACGCCGACAAATACCGAGCGGCCGATTGAGATTCTCGACTGGATGGATGCCAATTCGATTGCCGAGTTGATCATCGATGAGCATCCGCAGATTATCGCGCTGATCATATCGTATCTTGATTTCGGCCTTGGCGCCGATGTTCTTGGCCAGCTTCCCGAAGAACAGCAGGCTGATGTCATCGCCCGCATCGCAACATTGCAGACGGTACAGCCCGATGCTCTTCGCGAACTTGAAATTGTCATGCAGCGGAAGTTCAAGGCGAACACCTCGCTTCGCGCTTCGCAGGTCGGCGGTGTCGGCGCCGCCGCCAAGATCATGAACTTCACCAAGCAGGCGATGGAAGCCCGGATCATGGGCGCGCTGAAGGAGGATGATGAGGACCTTATGGTCGCCATTCAGGAGAGCATGTTTGTCTTCGACAACCTCGTCATGTCGGACGACAAGTCGCTTCAGACGCTGCTGCGAAGTGTCGACACCGAGGATCTGGTGCTGGCGCTCAAGGGTGCTGACGAACCGCTACGCGACAAGCTGTTCAGCTGTATGTCCTCGCGGGCCGCGGCGAACCTGCAGGACGAGATGGAAGCGCTTGGTCCGGTGCGCCTGACCGAGGTCCAGGAAGCCCAGAAACGTATCATCAACGTTGCACGCCGGATGTCGGATGAAGGATCTATCGTCCTTGCCGGCCGCGGCGGCGATGACTTCGTCTAGGCGGGGGAGGCACGGCAATGTCGTCCGGCACCACAAGCAGTGAAAGGCTGACCGAGGCCCTTGATGCGGCCGTCGCGGAGGATGCCCAGCAGGGGCGCCTTGATGATGCCGAGATCCAGCGTCTTGTCGTACTGTCGCGGGATGCGTCCTACCAGCGCACCGAGCGCGTGCCGGTGAAACCGGTCGAGGCTTTCGAGTCGCGCTCGCTGGTGTCGATCGCGATGGATGCGCAGCGCCGCCGTGAGGCTGAAATGCGGATTGCGGCGGCGGCTGGCGTGACGGCTGCGCCTGACACCGGCTCTGACACCGACACCGACACCGGCACCGGCACCGATACCGAGGTTGATGGCGGGCTTGTCGCGGCTGCGGCCGCTGCCGATGCGCCGTCACCGGAGATGCCGCAAGGGGTGCCGCAAACCGAATCCAAGGCCGGAACTGCCGAGATGCCGGCCGCCGGCGAGGGCGCGCAGAGCGACCTACAGAGCGGCCTACAGAGCGGCGTGGCCGATGCCGCTGGCCAGCCGCCAGTGGACGGTGATGGCAATGGCAATGGCAATGGCGACACCCATCTGGATGGCGATGCTGATTCCGAAGCGGCGTCAACCCAGGGAGCCTCGCAGATTGATTTCGAAGCAGGTCGCGTCGCCGGCATCGAGGAAGGCCGCGAGGCCGGGCTGGCGGAAGGCCATGCGAACGGGCTTGAAGAAGGCCGCGCCGCTGGCCGCGCCGAGGCTTCGGCGCAGCTTGAGCGCGCCATCCAGGCTTTTGAGGCGGCCGCCGGCAAGCTTGGTGAGATGACGGAAATTGACAGCAATGCGCTTGGCGAGAGCATCCACAGCGCCATTCTGACGCTTGCCAGCGAGCGTGCCGGACGCGCCATTGCCGAGCAGCCGGACGCTTTTGCCGACCGGATCGAAGGTCTTCTTGCCGCCATTCGCACCGCATCAGGTCAGCCGGTGATCCATCTGAACCCCGGTGATCTGGGAAGCATCCAGCCACTTGTCGAGACGCGGGAGAAGCTGCGTCATTGCAGCTTTGTCGCCGTACCCGACCTTGCCGCCGGCGATCTGACGGTCACTGTCGGGACCATCGGCATTGATGACATCCTGCTGCCGGCCTCGTCGGAACCGGCACTCGAAGGGCCGGCATCCGAAGCATCAGAAGGCACGCCAGCGGACAGGGCCAACGCCCGGACTGATGCCGCCACTGAGCATTCGGCCGGGGACTTGGCTGGAGACGACGTGGCGGGCGCCGTAACCGAACCCGATGCCGAGGCGCAGACCGGCGGCTCCGATGACTGATCTGACCCGCGGGCTTATTTCCGATATCGACCTGATGGCGACAGACCGGCGCATGTCCATGTTCGGTCATGTCAGCCGGTTTGACGGGCAGATGATCGAATGCGGCGGCTTCCCGGCGAATATCGGGTCGCTCTGCCATGTGGAAACGGATGATGACGAACCCGCCGTGGCCGAATTGATCGGCTTCAACAACGGCAATAATTTGCTGTCGCTGCATCAGTTCGGCGCGCGGATCAGGGTTGGTGCCCGCGTCACGCTTGCCGATGACGGGGCGAGTATCCAGGTTGGCGACGGGCTGCTTGGCCGCATCACCGATGCGCTTGGCAATCCGCTTGATGGCGGGCCGGACTTGCGGCTGGACGGCCGGTGGCCCCTGATGGGCCGCGAGATCAACCCGCTGGCACGCAAGCCCGTCGACGCGCCGCTTGATGTCGGGGTGCGGGCGATCAACGCGCTTCTGACCGTCGGCAAGGGACAGCGGATCGGCATCATCGCCGGATCGGGTGTTGGCAAATCGGTCCTTCTCGGCATGATGAGCCGCTTCACCACGGCGGATGTCGTTGTCGTCGGGATGATTGGCGAACGTGGCCGCGAGGTTGGTGAATTCGCGAAGACGGTCCTTGACGAGAACTCGGCGGCGCGGACGACGATTGTCGCCGTACCGGCGGACCGCTCGCCATTGCTGCGTATTCGCGGCGCCGAACGGGCGACAGCCATCGCTGAATATTATCGTGACCAGGGCAAGGATGTGCTGCTGATCATGGATTCGCTGACACGGGTGGCGCATGCCCGCCGGGAAATCGGTCTGGCGCTTGGTGAACAGCCGACGGCAAAGGGCTATCCGCCATCGGTCGTCTCGATGATCCCGCGCCTGATTGAGCGGACTGGAAGCGGTGCCGCCGGGCAGGGCACGATTACCTCGATCTATACCGTTCTTGCCGATGGTGACGACACAAATGATCCGGTCGTCGACACGGCTCGGGCGATTCTCGATGGCCACATCCTGCTGTCGCGTCAGCAGGCCCAGATGGGCGTGTACCCGGCCATCGACGTGCCGTCATCGGTCAGCCGGGTGATGAATGACATCGTCGATGCCGGACAGAGCGAGGCGGCACGGAAATTCCGCCGTCTTGTCTCGCTGTATCTGGAAAACCGTGACCTGATTCTGATGGGCGGTTATGCGCCGGGACAGGATCCCGATCTCGATCTTGCGGTCAGCCTGTGGCCGCAATTGATGGATCTGATCCAGCAGAATGGCGCTGACAAGGCTGTCTTTGGCGCCAGTCGCAACGCCCTCGTCGGATTGATGGGCGGCTGATCATGGCCGGCGGACGCAGCGTATTCCATCTCATGGCGCTGAAACAGAAGGTGGCGCTGGCCCGCAAGACCAAGGCCGTCAAAACGCTTCAGGATGAACTCACCCGCACTGAGGATGTCCGCGGCCGGCTGGAAGAAATGGTCGAGGGCATGAATGTCCCACTTGGCGAGACAACTGTCGGTCATCTGCGGTCGGCAAGCTGGTATGGCAACCAGGTTCAGGAACAGCTGAAGACCATTTCCAACCGCGCCGAATTCCTGTCCGAGGAGGTGGCAAGCCACCGCCGCGACGCGGCACGGGTGCGCCACCAGCATAATCTTGCGGCCGAGAAGGGCGCCGCCCATGACCGGTTGCAACGCGACCTGCGTGAGGAACGTGCGGAGGCCGCGCTGCCGCCACGCCGCCCGGGCAAGCGTTAAGGCCGCCCTGAGCAGGCACCGCCCCTGCCTGTCTCGCCCGCACCCTGATCTGGCATCAATCTTGCAGCGCCGCCGGTGGGGCAATCCCCCTTTGCACGCAGCGGGGAGCCTGAAAGGAACGGGGCGGATATGACCATACTGGATTCACTTGGCGGCCAGGCGGCTGCCGTCAAAGCGGGGGACGACCCGCAGTTGAAGCTGACACCCGATGCCGAGGCGCTGGCGCTTTTTGCCGGTTTGTTTGCCATGCTGCAACCGCTGGAAGAGGGTGGAGACCAGCAGGAGGTCGCCGATCAGACGCTTTCATCTGATGGTCAGGCTATCTCCGCCGCATTTCACACATCCATGCCGGTCGCCCTTCCGGCCGCTGCGCGGTTGATGCTTGCCGGGGCACCGACCACCGAAACGCCGGCGGCGCAGCCGGGACTGACCGAAAACGCATCGCTCGCCCAGCTGTTGATTGCCGCGAAATCACTGTCCGAGGATGCCGACCTGCCGCCAGCCCCCAATGCACCGGCGACGCCGGATGTCGAGATCGAGGCCCCAACAGATTTGACGGCAGATATGACGGCGGATATGACGACGGCGAAGGCGATCCTCGCGCGCGCCATTGAAATCCTCGACGATATTGACAGCGGCGGTGGGCATGTGCCTGGTCCTATTGCCCGGATGGTGGCACAGCCGGCGCCGTCCCCCGCGTTTGTCGGGCCGATGCCGGCGGTTCAAGCCGTTGATATTCCGGCCAGCATGGTGGCACAGCCGGCGCCGTCCGCCGCGTTTGTCGGGCCGATGCCGCTGCAGACGGTACCGCTTGCCGGCCAAATTCAGGCTGGTGAGGGGCAAACCGGCATTTGGCATGCAGACCTTGGCGGTGCGGCTATGGACAGTGACGGCTTGCCTGCGATGAAGACCAGCCTTGATCAGAAGA
>CBFHRT010000076.1:0-10045 GCA_965658285.1 Puniceispirillaceae bacterium (SeqCode)
ATTCGCGACATGCCGGGCGGCGACAAGCGAGGCCATCGTTTTGCCGGATTTGCCGTGTTAAAAGCTCCTGATATGCCATCCGTGCTGGTCGAGATGGGGTTCATCACGAACCGGCAGGATGAGGCAAATCTGAAGACCACGGAATATCGCGCGAAACTGGCCGAACGATTGGCCCGCGCAATTGTCGCATATCTGGTTGAATATGGTCCGCAGGAGTGACGCAAAAGGTGACCGACAGCAAAATGGGTGACACTGGTGACAGCCATGACGGGGTCGACGCCCTCGATCTGACCGACGCCGTGCCAAAGCGGCGCCGAAAGTCCTTCCTGCTGCGGTTTGTCGGTGTGGTGACGGTGCTGTTCAGCCTGCTGTTCCTCGGGCTGGTCGCCACCGCCGGCGGCGTCTTGTGGATTTTCTGGACCTATGGCAAGGGGCTTCCCGACTATCACCAGCTGGCCCAGTATGAACCGCCGGTCGCCACCCGCATCCATGCCGGAAATGGCGCGCTGATCGCCGAACATGCCCGGGAGAAGCGTGTGTTCATGCCTGTCGAGGCGATGCCGCCACGCCTCATCGAGGCGTTCCTGTCGGCCGAGGACAAGGCCTTCTATGCGCATTTCGGCATTGACCCGCGGGCGCTGCTGCGCGCTGTCGTTACCAATGCGAAGAATTACGGCACTGGCCGCCGCCCGATTGGTGCCTCGACCATCACCCAGCAGGTGGCGAAGAATTTCCTCCTGACCAACGAGGTGTCGATCGATCGCAAGATCAAGGAAGCCATCCTGTCATTGCGCATGGAGCGGGCCTTCACCAAGGATCAGATTCTCGCGCTTTATCTGAACGAAATATATCTTGGCCAGGGAAGCTATGGCGTGGCGGCGGCAGCGCTGAATTATTTCGACAAGCCGCTTGATCAGCTGACCCTTGAGGAAATGGCGTATCTTGCGGCGCTGCCAAAGGCGCCATCGAATTATCATCCGACACGCCGGACAAGATCCGCGACCATCCGCCGGGACTGGGTGCTTGGTGAAATGCAGCAGAACGGCTTTATCACCGAGGCCGAACGAATGCAGGCCGTGGCGGTGCCGCTGACTGTTGTCAGCCGCAGCGGTTTTGATTCAACCGACGCCCCCTATTTCGCCGAGGAGGTGCGGCGCGAGGTTGTCGCGATGTTCGGTGAAGAGATGCTCTATACTGGCGGTCTGTCGGTGCGGACAACCCTCGACCCGACCCTGCAATTGGCGGCACGAATGGCCCTTGAACGCGGTCTCGAAGCACTTGATCGCCGGCAGGGATGGCGCGGTCCGCTTGGCAGCCACACTGGCGAGGGGGATATCGACGAGATCCTTGCCGGCCATCAGAAAAAGATGCCGGGCAATCATTTCGCCGCGCTTGTGACCGATGTCAAAGATCGTGAAGCCGAAATCTATGTCGAGGGGCGGCAGGCCCGCATTCCCTTCGAACTGGCCTTCTGGGCCTATCCGCCACGCGACGAGGATGGCGTGCGCCCGCCCCCGCTGAAGGATCTGCGCGACGCGCTGTCGGTTGGCGATATCGTGATGGTGCAGCCGCCGATGGCAACTCCCGACCTGATCCGCGACGGGTTTGAACCGGGGCTGATGGATATGTCGCTGTCGCAGCGGCCGTCGGTCGAGGGGGCGATTGTCGCCCTTGATCCGCATACCGGCCGGCTGCTGGCGATGAGCGGCGGCTACAACTACGCCGAATCCGAATTCAACCGGGCGGTACAGGCGCTTCGACAGCCCGGGTCTGCCTTCAAGCCGTTTGTCTATCTGGCGGCGCTCGATCAGGGCTATAACCCGACAACACGCATTCTCGATGCCCCGCTGGTGGTCGACCAGGGGCAGGGTAAACCGAAATGGAAACCGGCCAACTACACACGCCGGTTTTACGGCCCCTCGATCATGCGTGTCGGAATTGAGAAGTCGCGCAATCTGATGACGGCGCGCCTGGCGATGAGCCTCGGCATGGAGGAGGTTCAGGATTATGCACGGAAATTCGGTTTGAATCAGAACCTGCCGCCATTGCTGTCGATGTCGCTTGGCGCCGGCGAGACGACATTGCTGAGGCTGACCTCGGCCTATGGCATGCTGGTCAATGGCGGCAGGAAGATCACGCCAAGCCTGATCGACCGCATTCAGAACCGCCATGGCGAGACGATTTACCGGCATGATCAACGTGACTGTGCGGCATGCCGCATCGAGGATGGCTGGGCAGGCCAGGACATTCCCGTGTTGGCGGATACGCGTGAACAGCTGACCTCGCCGGCATCGGCCTTTCAGATGGTGTCAATGCTTGAGGGCGTCATCAAACGCGGCACCGGACGGCGCATCGATACGCTGAATCTGACCGTGGCCGGCAAGACAGGCACCACGAATGACAACACCAATGGCTGGTTTATCGGCTTCACCCCCGACCTCGCCGTTGGTGTGTTCGTTGGCTATGACACGCCGCGCCAGCTCGGCAAGCGGGAGACGGGTTCAACCGTGGCGGTGCCGATCTTCGGTGATTTCATCGCCGCCGCGCAGGCGGACAAGCCTGTCATTCCGTTCCGTCGGCCAAGCGGTGTGACCATCATCCCGGTGAATGCCGAAACGGGTGAGCGCGTCCTTCCCAATCACGAGAAGGCGATTTTCGAGGTGTTCAAACCTGGCCAGCGCCCCGGTGGGACGCTGATCGATGTGCCGGGAAGCGCGGTACGCGCCGCGCCAGCCGATGAAATCACCACGCCGGGCCTGTTCTGATGGGGCTGGTCTGATTTTTTCTGGCATGGCGGCTGGCGGCTTAACTCTTGTCAGTCGCTGGCCGTCGCGCTACTTCTAGCCGCGCCCGGTCTCGCCGCTTTCGGCGCGGTTCCGGCAGGATTGGACAGGATATGCAAGCCGAGACGCAAGCCCAGATCGATATTGTTACGACGGCCATCGAACTTCTCCGGAAGCATGTCGATTTCGACGCCGCGACCGCCCGGCTTGCCGAGCTCGAGGCGCTGAGCGCCGATGGTGATTTCTGGAATGACCAGGCCGCCGCACAGGAAGCCATGCGCGAGAAGAACCGCCTGCAGCGTCACATTGAGGTCATAAATTCCCTGCAGGTGGAGCTTGATGATGCAACAGGGCTGATCGAGCTTGGCGAGATGGAGGGCGATGAAGAGGTCGTCGCCGAGGCCGAGGCATCGCTGGCGGCGCTGGTGACGCTGGCGGAAAAACGGCAGCTGGAAAGCCTGCTGTCGGGTGAGGCCGATGGCAATGACTGTTTCCTCGAGATTCATGCCGGTGCCGGTGGGACCGAGGCCCAGGACTGGGCCGCCATGCTGGTGCGGATGTATAGCCGCTGGTGCGAGCGCCGCGGGTTCAAACTGCAGATGATCGAGGAAAGCGCCGGTGAAGAAGCCGGCATCAAATCGGTCACGATGCGGATCGAGGGCGACAATGCCTATGGCTGGCTGAAAACCGAGTCGGGTGTCCACCGGCTTGTCCGCATTTCGCCCTATGACAGTTCGGCCCGGCGGCATACCAGTTTTGCCAGCGCCTGGGTCTATCCGGTTGTCGATGACAATATCGAGATCGAGATCGAGGACAAGGATTTGCGCGTTGACACCTATCGCGCGTCCGGTGCCGGTGGCCAGCATGTCAACAAGACGGATTCGGCGATCCGGATCACGCATTTGCCGACAAACATCGTGGTGCAGTGTCAGAATGACCGCTCGCAGCATCGCAACCGCGCCACCGCGCTGAACATGCTGAAGGCCCGTCTATACGAGCGTGAGCTTCAGAAGCGGGAAGAGGCAGCGAATGACGCCGCCTCGTCAAAGACCGATATCGGTTGGGGTAACCAGATCAGATCCTATGTCCTGCATCCCTACCAGATGGTGAAGGATCTTCGGACCAGCGTCGAAAAGGGCAATGCCGGCGCGGTGCTTGACGGCGATCTGGATGACTTCGTCGAGGCCAGCCTCGCGGCCCGCGTCGGCGCACAGCGCGAAGGCTGAGGCAGCTGCGTCAGAGCGCCTGAGCCCGCGCCAGCACCTCGTCAGCATGGCCGGCCACCTTCACCTTGGGCCAGACCTCGGCAACGGTGCCGGTGGCGTCAATCAGAAAAGTCGCGCGCTGGATGCCCATATATGTCCGGCCATACATCGATTTTTCGACCCAGACACCGAACTGCTCGCAGACATCTGTCGCGTCATCAGCGCCAAGTTCGCATGTCAGGCCATGCTTGGCCCGGAATTTGCCCTGTTTCGCCGCACTGTCCTTTGAAATGCCGATCACCTCGCAACCGGCGGCTGCGAAGTCCGCCATGAGGCCCGAAAAACCGATAGCCTCGATCGTGCATCCACTGGTGTCGGCGCGGGGAAAGAAGAAGACGACCACATTTTTGCCGGCCTTGTCCGGCATAGAGAAGGATCCGGTGTCTGTCGGAATGGTAAAAGAAGGTACTGTCATGCCTGTGTCCAGCATCGTGGTTGTCTCCCTTTGCGTGGGTCCCGGTTGGGCCGTATTTCAGGGCCATATTGTCGGGGCGTTTGTCGGGGCGTTTGTCGGGACTGCCATGTTCGCTATGTGGCTGAATCGCAGCGTCTATTGGTTAGATGGGTTGGGTTTTAATGATCGCAAGACAGTCTTCACACGACATGATACAAACGCGCCATATTAACCCGCTGATGAACGGGCGCTGACAGGGCCGGTATGGTGCAAGAGGAACAGCCGAAAGAGACCGAGGCAAAGAAGCCACGCCGCATCATGCGGTTTGTGGTGCTTGGCTTGCTGGTGGCTGTTCTGGCGGCGGTTGCGGCGCCGTTTGTCTATGTTTCCAACGCAGGTGGCCTTGCCGGCCTTATGCAGGCCGAGGTCAGCAAACGCCTTGGCGGTGCGCCGGTTGAGGTTGGTGATGTCGGTGTTGAGGTGCAGTTGCCATCTTTCCACCTGACCGTCCATGCTGCCGATGTCGATATCACCCTTGACGGCAATTCACTGAATGTACCGCAGGCAAGCGTTGTTCTGACGCCGCGCGCATTGTTGACATGGGCGCCGTCCGACATCGTGTTGACAGGTCTTGATCTCGATCTGACGCTTGATCCGGCCAGCTGGCGAACATCACCGCTTGGCGTGATGGCGGCGACCGTCGCCGCGCCAGCTCCAGCGGGCGGAGATGACAGCATGCCGGGGCGGCAGATCACGATTGCCGCGGCGGGCCTGACGCTGCGCGATCCGGCTGGCCAGGCCGCCCCCGTCCGGTTTGAAAATCTCGAATTTGAATTTGCCGCGGCGGCGGATGGAACCTTTGTCGGCCTTGTCGAGGGTGAGCGCGTGATCAAGGGGGCGCCCGCCGGTATCATGTCGGTTTCCGCCATCGGTGATCTGATCCGCAAGGACTTTCGGATCGACGTCAAGATGGATGAATTCACCACCAGCGGTCTGCCGCCGATGGTAGGACAAATCCCGGCTGCGCTTGCCGATACGGGCCGGCTGTCCGGCACCGCCAACCTGTCGGTCGGTGCCGGTGTGCTGGACGCCGCTGACATGGACATCGTGGCTGTCGAGGGCAGTCTGGACCTCACAGCCCTGGGCCTTCCCGTGTTTGCGTATGACACGGGATCGGTCGTCGTTGGCTACAATCATCGGGCTGGCGAGTTGTCGCTGGCGCAGGGTGAGCTTGTCCTGACTGATGGTCGAACGGTATCGCTGTCGGGTGATCTTCGCGGTCTTCGAGAAGATGTGCCGCAGCTTGCACTGCGCCTTCGTGGCAACCGGTGGCCACTTGAACAGATTTACGAAGATTGGCCCGCAGGACTGGCGCCGGATGCGCGTGTCGCGCTGATGGAGAGGGCTGCCGGTGGGCGCCTGGAGAATTTCGAACTTGAGATTGGCGGCGGGTTCGAGCGGGCCGGTGCCGCGCTGGAAATTGTGCAACTCGATCTGAGATCGGCTGTGCGCGATGTGTTGGTTGATGTCGGGGCGCAGCAATATGAACGGTTGACCGGGGTTGCCGACGGCAAAGTCGCCCTGCGCCTGGGCGCGCGTGGCATCGTCGAGGCGCTCACCCTGTCCGTCGGTGTCAGCGATGGCAGTCTGAAGATCGTTGATCGTGATGCGCCGTTGCCGCTGAGCCGTGTTCAGGTGAGTGCGGCGCTGCAAGGCAACAGGTTCGCGCTGGATGATGTCAGCCTGACACTTGCCGATGGTGGCAGCGTTGGCGTGACGGGGGATCTGTTCCTCAGCCAGGGATGGGCCATTTCGGGAGCCGAGCTGAAAATCGTGGCAAGCGCCATCGAAGTCGGCAGTTTTCACGCCATCTGGCCGGAATGGCTTGTCAGCAAGACAAGGTCATGGGTCGGACAGAAGATGCCGCAGGGGCGTGTTGAGGATATCCGGCTTGAGGTCATCAGTGACTTCACTGGCGAGCGTCCACGGATTTCGCGCCTTGACGGGACAGTGACAATGCGCGACGCCCGCCTTGAGTTAAGCCCGAAGCTGCCGGCCTTCACCGATATCGATGGCCGTCTGACAATTGCCGACAATCAAGGTGAGATCATCCTGACCGAGGGCCGTGTACAGGGGCTTGAGCTGTCGACAGGCAAGGTGCAGATCATTCCCGTCATCGGCGGCAAGCCGGCGATGGGCAGCACCGATCTGCGCTTGAAGGGGGATGTTGGCGACGTGATCCGCGTTGCCTCGCGGTTCGGGTTTGGCGGCAAGGGCATGGATCTGACAAAGATCGAAGCCGTTGGTCAGAGCGAACTCATCGTCAGAACGAACTTTCCGGTGCGCGGCAAGCTCACGCCTGCGGATATCGGGTTCGAGGTAGAGGGAACCGTCAGCAACGCTACCTTCACCAATCTGCCGCTTGGTGCGGATGCGCGGGATGCCCGTCTCAGCTTTGCTGCCGACCGATCACAATTCCGGATCCGCGGTGATGCCACCCTGTTCGGCATCCCGTCCAAAGTGACTTATCAGCGTGGTGGCGTTGCCGGTGAGGGCCGGGCGATGCTTGATGTGTCGACAATCGACAGCGACCTTGCCCGGGTTGGTGACATTGCCGTGGCGCTTGGATATGGCGGTGGTGGCGGTGTCGATCTGACGGCGCTGACCATGTCCGGACGCGCCAATGTGGAACTTCGGATGCGGTTCCCGGCAGGTCGCACTTTGCAGCGCGCCGATGTCGAGGTCGAGACCGATATCATCGTTCAGGATGGCAATTTTGCCGGCCTTCCACTTGTTGGCGTCGCCCGCAACGCCGAGCTGGTGATGCATTTGTCCCCGGCCAAGACCGAGATTTCGGGCATCGCCACAGTGTTTGGCGCGCCGGTGGATTTCGTTGTGACGAATGACCGCGACGAGGATTTGTTACAGGTCAAAGCAGATGCGCCGAATGCATTCGGTCTTGCCACCCTTGCCTCCCGGCTGTCGGGGTTCCAGATCGGCGGGGCTCTTGGTGGCCACATCGAACTGGCGACAGGAAGTGATCTGGCGGATTTCGAGGTCGATCTTGCCCTTGATCTGAATGAAGCCTCGATCGACGTGCCGGCCCTCGCATGGGTCAAGCTGCCAGCCGAGGACGGTCGTGTGACGACGCGGTTGATCCTGCGCGGCGGCAGGCTCGTCGCGATTGAGGATATTGATCTTGCCGCCGGCAGTCTTGAAGCCGCCGGGCGGGTGGATTTCGGGCTTCGCGGCGATGGCAGCTACGGCCTGACAGAGGCGGTGTTCGAGCGGCTGACCTGGCCCGGCAATGATATCGCCACCATGACGCTGTCGCGGGACGAGAACCAGCACTGGGCGGTTGTGGCCGAGGCGGCGCTGATCGATCTGGTGCCGCTACGCCGTAATCGCGGCATCGGCGAGGGACGACCGGTCAGCTTTGACATTCTTGCCGATCAGATTTTCGTTGGGGACGGTATTTCACTGAGCGGCCATGTCAGTGGCAACAAGGCGGGCGGCGGTGGCGGTGAGGCGTCCTTCTCAGGCAATCTTCTCTACAACAAGAAGCCGCTTATCAATGAGAGCGAACTTCAGTTGAGCTTCGGCAATGGCGGCGATTTCGTCAATGGTGTTGGCGTCATTGGCGGCGCCGAGACAACAATGACCTACACGGCGGCGGATGGAAAGGTGCCGGAGCTCACGCTAGCTTCTGAAAATGGCGGTGGCACGCTCAAGGGCCTTCGGGTGACCGACACGATAAGGTCCGGCGAGATGTTTCTGAAGACGCGGTTCATAGACGGGTACGACAATTTCGACACAAATATCCGGATCACCAATTTTTCCGTGGTCGAGGCGCCAGCCGCCATTCGTGCTTTTTCGGTGCTGGCGCCGATCGGGCTGTACAACCTTGTCGAGGGTGAAGGCACCGGTTTTGCCTGGGGTGAAGCCGTCATCGAGAAGCGTGGCAGCGAGGTGATCCTCAGGCAGGTGACCGGCCGCGGGCAGGCGGTATCGGTGGCCTTTGTGGGTAAGTATGACAGATCCACCCGTAACGTGGATGTGAGCGGCAATCTGGTGCCTGCCAGTTTCCTGAGCCAGATTATCGGGGTGATCCCGCTGGTCGGGGAAATCCTGACCGGGTTCGACAAGGCCGGCCTTTTTGTCACCCAGTTCCGGGTTGAAGGCGATGTCGATGATCCGAGCACGTCGGTGACCCCGGCCTCGATCGTGCCGGGCCTGCTTCGTGATCTTTTCAGCCCGTCCTGGATACGCCGCGAGGGCGACCGCATTCTCGGGCCGCAACCCAACGGCTCGGCAGACAGCTAGACAAACGGACCAGGGTCAGTACAGGGTCAGGACAGAACAAGCAGTGCGTGGCGTTTCTTGCCGGCCGAGATCTTGGCGCGGCCATCACTGAAATCGGCGCTGGTCAGCAGATGGTCCTCGTCGGTGATCGCGAGATCATTCAGACGTGCCCCGCCGCCGCGGATCAGACGCCGAGCCTCACCGTTCGATTTGGCAAAGCCGACCTTCACCAGGGCTGCAATCATCCCCATCCCGTCGACTTCATCATCGGACACAGACTGTTGCGGCAAGCCTTCGCTGACACCGGCGCCGGCGAAGGTCTGCTGCGCTGTTTCCATAGCGGTGCGGGCAGCCTCCGCGCCATGGCACAGCGTGGTGGCCGCGTTGGCAAGGATGATCTTCGCCTCGTTGATATCGGCGCCCTCAAGCGCGCCAAGCCGCGCGACTTCATCCATCGGAATTTCTGTGAACAAGGCCAGAAAACGCGCCACATCGGCATCCTCGGTATTGCGCCAGAACTGCCAGAAATCGAATGTTGAAAGCCGGTCCGCATTCAGCCAGATGGCACCATCCGCTGTTTTGCCCATCTTCGCACCCGATGCCGTGGTAATCAGCGGTGAGGTGAGGCCATAGATTTCCTGCGCATCGACGCGGCGTGTCAGGTCGATGCCGCTGACGATATTGCCCCACTGGTCGGACCCGCCCATCTGCAACAGGCATCCGTAGCGGCGGCGCAACTCCAGAAAATCATAGGCCTGCAGAATGGCGTAGTTGAATTCGAGGAAGGATAGCGGTTGTTCCCGCTCAAGGCGCAGCTTCACCGAATCCATTGCCAGCATCCGGTTGACCGAAAAATGCGGTCCGTAATCACGCAGGAAGCGGATATAGGCCAGATCGTCCAGCCATGACGCGTTATCGACCATGATGGCATCTGTGGGGCCATCCCCGAAGGTCAGATATTTCTTGAAAACCTGAAAAATGCCCTGCTTGTTCTGTTCGATATCATGCTCGGACAGCAGCGGGCGCGCCGCATCCTTGCCGGACGGATCGCCGACCTTGGTGGTCCCGCCGCCCATCAGCACGATCGGTTTGTGGCCGGTCTTCTGCAATGCCCGCAGCATCATGATCTGCACAAGCGAGCCGACATGCAGGCTGTTCGCAGTGCAGTCAAATCCGATATAGGCCGGGATGATCTGCTGCGCGGCCCGTTCATCCAGCCCGTCGATATTGGTCGCCTGGTGGATGTAGCCGCGTTCGGAGAACAGCCTGATGAGGTCTGACCGGTGTGTCATCTGAAGTCT
>CBFHRT010000077.1:0-10042 GCA_965658285.1 Puniceispirillaceae bacterium (SeqCode)
GTCTCGGCGGTCACCAGCAGCGGGAACACATCCGTCATGCGGCGCCGCAGATCGGGCTCGACATCGCCGAAATCGACATTCGTATAGCTTGCCCGGCCGCCGAAGATCATCCTGTTGCGGCCATCGATCCGGTAATAATTCAGCGCCGCGTTCTCATCCGCCACCGCGGCACCTGTCGGCAGGATCTGCTTGACCATATTATCGGACAGCGGCCGGGTCGCCAGAATGGACGAGGTGACAGGGGCAAGCCGCCGCCGCATTTCAGGCAACCCGACATCGGCCAGGTAGGCGTTGCCGCAGAGCATCACGATCGGCGCGTTCACCGAGGCACCGCCCTCGATCAGCAAGGTCTTTCGTGGCCCGCGCAGGATTTTCTTCACCGCTGCCTTTTCAAAGACACGGGCGCCAAGAAGGGTCGCGGCGCGGGCCAGACCATGAAGATATTTCAGCGGCTGTATATGCCCGCAGCCAGTGTCATGGATCGCCCCGACATAGGCATCGCTTCCAATATGTTCGGCAAGCGCGCTACTGTCGCCGAGGCGGGTGAAATGCGTATAGCCGCGGGCCTCCCATTCGGCCTGCCAGGCGTCCAGGCCCTTCATCTGCCGCTTGTGCAACGCGGCATGAAGATAGCCGAAGGTCAGGTCGCAATTGATCGAATAGCGGGCGATCCGCTGTTTCACCAGCGCCACCGCCTGCATGCCGGCCTGCCAGGCGATATCCGCCTCGGCCGGGCTAAGCTGGCGGCTGATCCTGTCAAAATCATTCGGCCAGCCCTGACACAGATGGCCGCCATTGCGACCCGACCCGCCGGCACCGATCGCGCCGGCCTCGAGAACAACAGGCTTGATTCCCGCCTCGGCAAGGGTCAGCGCCGCCGAAATGCCGGTAAGGCCGCCGCCGATGATGGCGACATCGGCATCGATCTGGCCGTCAGGCCGCGGATAGGTCGGGCGGCCTTGATATTCGGTTTCATAGATGCTGCCGGTTGTCATCGGTCACGGGTCTCTGCTGATCCGGTTGAGGGCGGGATTCGGATGTTTGCGAAACCCGTTGCCTCAAGGTAGGCTGACGCCGCACGCTTGATCAAGCCGAAGCGCATGAGTCGAGACCGATAAAGCCTTGAATGGTGCTGACATGACACTCGAAGACCTTTCGACCGGCGAATGGCAGGCGCTGGATTCGGCGCATCACATGGCGCCCTTCACCGATTACGCGGAACAGCGCAAGCATGGTGCCAGGATCATCACCCATGCGGACGGTCATTACATCCATGACAGCGAGGGTAACAGCATCCTCGACGGGATGGCCGGTCTGTGGTGCGTGAATGTCGGCTATGGCCGGCAGGAGCTTGTCGAGGCGGCCGCCCGCCAGATGACCGAACTGCCCTATTACAACAATTTCTTCAAGACCAGTAACCGGCCTGTCGCCGCGCTGTCGGCGCGGCTCGCCAGCATCACGCCTAATGGTCTGAGTAACGTCTTCTATGCGAATTCCGGATCAGAGGCGAACGACACCATCATCCGCATGGTGCGCCATTTCTGGGCGCTTGAGGGCAAGCCTGAAAAGCGCGTGATAATCGGCCGTGATTATGGCTATCACGGCAGCACCGTGATGGCGGCCAGCATGGGCGGCATGTCGGGCATGCATGAACAGGCGGCACATGAGCCCGATTTCGAACATATCCGCCCGCCTTACGGGTTTCTCTATCAGGGCAATCAGGACGAGGCCGAATTCGCCGCCAACGCGGCCTCCTGGCTTGCCGACAGGATTGACGAGGTTGGCGCGGACAAGGTCGCCGCCTTCATCGCCGAGCCGGTGCAGGGCGCGGGCGGCGTGATCATCCCGCCAGCCGGATATTTCGACCATATCCAGAAGATCTGCCGCCAGCATGACATCCTGTTCATCGCCGACGAGGTGATCACCGGGTTCGGGCGGACCGGCGCATGGTTTGCCAGCCAGACGATGGGGCTGCAGCCTGACATGATGACGCTGGCCAAGGGGCTGACCTCAGGCTATGTGCCGATGTCGGCGGTGATGGTTGGTGACAGGGTTGCGAACAGGCTGATCGCCGATGGCGGCGAGTTCTATCATGGCTTCACCTATTCCGGGCATCCCGTCGCCGCCGCGGTGGCGCTTGCCAATCTTGATCTGATCGAGCGCGAGGGGCTGATCGAACGCGTGCGCACCGACACCGGTCCCTATCTTGCCAATGCGCTGGCGCCGCTTGCCGAACACCGCCTGGTTGGCGAGGTGCGGAGTTTCGGCATGCTGGCGGCCATCGAGCTGGTGAAGTCAAAGGACGGGCCGGAAATGTTCGCCGATACCGGCGCCGTCGGCGTCATCTGCCGCGACCATGCCATCGCCAATGGCCTGATGATGCGGGCCGTGCGCGACGCCATGATCCTGTCGCCGGCGCTGACCTTCGGGCGGGATGATATCGACGCCACCGTGCGCATGGCAACCGCCGCGCTTGACGCGACAGCGGACCAGCTTGGACTGTGACATCGTCATGCCCATTACAGGAGATACCGCATGACGTTTGACATGCATAGATGGCTGAAAGACCAGTCGATCACCGAGGTCGAATGTCTTGTCAGCGATATCGCGGGAATCCCGCGCGGCAAGATCCTGCCTGTTCATAAGTTTGGCCCGGCTGCCGAATCCGGCGGGTTGCGGCTGCCGGAATATGTCTTCGGTCAGTCGGTCACCGGTGCCTATCTCGACAGCGAGGTGTTGAATGAAATCGGCGCCGATGTGATCCTGCGCCCCGATGTCAATTCCTGCCGGCTGGTGCCGTGGTATAACGAGCCGACAGCGCAGATCATCCATGATGCCTATGACCATGAGGGCCGGATGGTGCCCTTCTCGCCGCGCGCCGTGCTGAAGCGGGTGCTGGCGCTGTTCGAGGATGCCGGGATGGTGCCGGTTGTTGCCCCCGAGCTTGAATTCTTCCTTGTCGAGCAGAGCGCCGACGCCAACAATCCGCTGGTCAGCCCGAAAGGCAAGTCGGGGCGTGCCGAAAAAGCGCGCCAGGCCTATGGCATCGACGCGGTGAATGAATTCGACCCGCTGTTCGAGGATATCTACGATCATTGCGAGGTGCAGAAGATCGACATCGACACGCTGAGCCATGAGGCCGGCGCGGCGCAGATGGAGATCAATTTCAACCACGGCGATGCGCTGGAACTCGCCGACCAGGCCTTTCTGTTCAAGCGGACGGTGCGCCAGACGGCACTGAACCACAATCTTCACGCCACCTTCATGGCAAAGCCGATGCAGGATCAGCCTGGCAGCGCGATGCATGTTCATCTGTCGCTGCGCGACCGGGACACCGGACGCAACCTGTTCGTTACCGAGGATGGCGAGGACAGCGAGGCCTTCTATCACGCGCTTGCCGGCATGCAGCGTTACCTGTCCGGGGCGATGGCGCTGATGGCGCCCTATGTGAATTCCTACAGGCGGCATTCACTGACCGAGGATTCGCCGACCAATCTTGCCTGGGGCATGGATAACCGGACTGTCGGTCTGCGGGTGCCGACCGGCGATGCGGCCAACCGCCGGATTGAAAACCGTGTTCCCGGGGCGGATGCGAATCCCTATCTTGCGATTGCCGCCAGCCTTGCCGCGATCTGGCTTGGCCTGCAGGAACAGCGGCGTCCGACACGTCCGCGCACCGTCAGCGGTGAGGATCTGACAACGCTGCCGCGCAATCTTGATATCGCGCTCGACGCGCTGGAGAAGGCTGGCCCGCTTCAGGAAATCCTTGGCGAGCAATTCGTGAAGCTGTTCATCGAGGTCAAACGCGGCGAGGCCGATGCCTTTCTCGAGGTGATCAGCCCGTGGGAACGCGAATATCTTCTTCTGAATGTTTAGGTGCCCCGGTGAACGTCCAGCTGCGCTGGCGGTGAGGGTGTTCAGTGCTGGGCCGTCTGGCAGGTTTCGCACACGCCGGTGATCTCGATCATCTGACGATTGCCGCTGAAGCTTCGTGCAGCGCAGAGTGAGGCGAGCGCGGCAGCGGTGTCCGTGTCAACAGCCTCGGTAACCTTGTCGCAGCGCTCGCACAGCATGAAGATGCTGACTTCCTTGCCGCCGCACCCATGATGCTTGCAGGCGACAAAGGCGTTCAGACTCTCGATCCGATGCACGGCGCCCGAATCAATCAGTTTCGACAGCGCGCGATAGACCTGTAGCGGCGCGCGCAATCCCTCATCGCGGAGCGCGTCCAGAATTTCGTAGGCGCTGGCAGGCTTGCCGGCGGCCTCCAGATGATCATAGACAAGCGATTCGTTGCGGGATCGGTCCACGGGTGGGTCCTTGCACGGCGTTCAGATACGGCCGGTATAATGCCGGGTGCGGCGGTGGCTTGTCAAACCCGTGCCAGCTTGCCTCGCGCCCGCCGGGATGCTAGCCAGACACCGGTAGCGATGTTTTCACGAATGCCGCAAAGGATGCCGGAGAGGACAGCTGAGAGGATGCCAAAGGGAACGCCAGACATGACACGCAGCCTGACCCTGACCCGCCCGGATGACTGGCATCTTCACCTTCGTGACGGCGTGATGCTGGAGGCGGTGACGCCGGATAGTGCTGCTGATTTCGGGCGCGCGCTGATCATGCCGAACCTTGTGCCGCCTGTCGTTACCGGCGCCGATGCGGCGGCTTATCGCGACCGTATCATGGCTGCGGTGCCGGACGGGGCCGATTTCACGCCGCTGATGACCCTGTATCTGACCGAGACCACCGAGGCCGCCGATCTGGTTGCCGCGGCGCGGGATGGCATTATCGTGGCGGTGAAGCTGTATCCCGCCGGTGCCACCACCAATTCGGCCTCCGGTGTTCGCGATATCATGGCCGTGATGCCGGTGCTCGAGGCGATGGCGGAGGCCGGCATTCCATTATGTGTTCATGGCGAGGTCACCGACTCCGAGATCGATATCTTCGACCGCGAGGCGGTCTTCATCGAACGCGTTCTCGACCCGTTGCGGGCGCGCCTGCCGGAATTGCGCGTGGTGATGGAACATGTCACCACCGCTGATGGTGTGGATTATGTTCGCGGTGGTGGGGCGCATATCGCCGCCACCCTGACAACGCACCATTTGTTCATCAACCGGAATCATATCCTCGCCGGTGGAATCAGGCCGCATTATTACTGCCTTCCGGTCGCCAAGCGCGAGACGCACCGGCGCGCGCTTGTTGCCGCTGCCACGTCCGGCAACCCCTCCTTTTTCCTCGGTACCGACAGCGCGCCGCATCTCGACGCCGCCAAGCTGTCGGAATGCGGCTGTGCCGGCATCTATACCGCGCCGAACACATTGGCCTGTCTGGCGCAGATATTCGAGGAGGCGGACGCGCTCGACCGGCTGGACGGGTTCGCCGCGCGGCATGGGGCGGGGTTTTACGGGGTGGCGCCAAATGCGGGCACGGTGACGCTGGTCCGTGAGGACGAACCGCAACCGGTGCCGCAAAGCCGGATCACCGCAGAGGGTGAGTTGACGGTCTTTGACCCGCTGGTGCCGATTTACTGGCGGGTTGCCTGAACGCCTAAACCTGAACGCCTAAACCTGAACGCCTAAACCTGAACGCCTACAAGGGCGCTCTGATTTCGACATCCTGCGGTGGTGATCCGCGCTTTGCCAGCGCCTCGCGGCGTGTGATATAGGCGGTCGAGGCAAAGATGATGGCGCCGCCCAGCCAGATCCAGATATCCGGCCATTCGCCGAACACCATCCATGCCAGCACCACCGCAAAAGGCAGTTTGGCGAATTCCAGCGGTTGCAGACTGGTGATCTCGACCATGCCGATGGCACGGGTGAGAAGTATATGCGCCGCCGTTCCGGACAGCGCCATGCCCCACAGATAGATCCACGCCTCGGCGGTCGGCCATTGCCAGACGAACAAGGAGGGCACAAGCGCGATCGGCGCCTGCATCATCACCATCCAGAAGACGATGGCGGAGGCGGATTCGGTCTCGGTCATCTTCTTTACGATGAGGCTGGCGATGGCGATTGTCAGCGCGCTGACAAGTGCCAGCATCGCGCCTGTCGACACTTCGACAAAGCCGGGACGAAGGATGATCAGCGCGCCGATGAGTCCCACCGCGATGGCCGCCATGCGCCGCATGCGGATCACCTCGCCGAGAAACAACGCCGCGCCGATGGTCACGAAGATCGGGCTGGTGAAGGTCAGTGCCGTCATGTCGGCAAGCGGGATCAGCGTGACCGCTGTAAAGCCGCTGAGCATGCCGATGAAATTGACGGCAGCGCGTCCGAAGAACAGTTTCGGCCTGTTCATCCGGATGCTGGCGGCCCCGCTGCGGATCAATATTGGCGTGAGGATCAGGAGCGCGAGGAAATTCCGGAAGAAGACGATTTCGACAACCGGCATGAAAGCCGAGGACAGGCGAATGCAGATTCCCATCACCGTGAACATCAACATCGCCAGCAGCATCATCAGCGTTGCCTGCAATGCCGGGGAAAGCGACGTGAATCTGGCGATCACATCGATGCTCGTATCTGTGGGGTCATGGGTGGATTAGCGCACAGCGCCGGACAAAAGGCAAATGCCGGTTACGCAGATTTCATGTCAAAGCGCACCCTTTGCCGCCGCCCAGTCATGCAGCGCCGTGCGGTAGCGGGCATCCTCATCGGCGATGGAGGGGTGCGCGGCAAGCGCGGCGGCGTAGCGCGCCAGACTGTCCGGCAGACTGTCCGGCAGATGCACTGGCAGGTCGAGGCATGTTTTCAGCAGATCGAGGATGGCAAAGCTGGCAACAAACCCGCAATCGGCGATGGCCAGCGCGCTGCCGGTCAGCAGCGGTGCCGGCCGCGCCATGACGGCAAGCTGGTCAAACCGTGATTGCAACAGGCGCGCATTCTCGGCAATGAAAGCGGCATCGCGTCCTGCCGGTGCGACCTGTCCGAAAAAGGACCGCAGCACCGGCTCCAGCCTGGTGTCGTGAAACCGCGACAGCTCGCGCGCCCGGGCGCGGGCCGCGATGTCCTGCGGCATCATTGGCGGGGCGGGGAATGTCTCATCAAGATATTCGGCGATGGCCTCGGAATCGGCGAGGGTCAATCCGTCATGGATGATTGCCGGCACGGTGCCGGCCGGCACGATCTGGCGGTAGGCATCGCTGCCATAACCGTCGGGTGGCGGGATCTCGGTCCACTCCAGACCCTTGTGGCGCAGGATGATCCGCACCTTTGCGCCATAGCTGCTGACAGCGACATTGTAGAGTGTGATCGTCATCTGCGGTCTCCCGGATGTGGACAAAAAATGGGCTCGGATAAAAAAAGGGCGGGAGCAACCTCCCGCCCTCTGGCCATTACAGCCTTGTCAGTTCGACAGTTGCCACTTCTTGCCAAGCGTGTCGAAGAAACCGCGCTCGGTCTTCAGCTTGATCCAGGTGTTGACATAGTTGATCCAGACCTGGTCGCCCTGCGGCAGCAGCATGGCGATCGGTGTCGGCGCCTTTGGCGCGGATACCGGCACCACCATCATCTCGGGATATTTCGCGACCAGCTTGTACGCCTCGACATTCGAGGTGATATGCGCGTCGGCGCGGCCGGCGAGAACTTCCTGGAAGTCACGTGCCGGCGCTTCCACGATCTTGTGCGCGGCGTTCGGGAAGAACTGCTTGACCTGCTTTTCCTGTGTCGTGCCAAGTGTTGCGGCAACGGTCACATCAGGCTTGTCGAGGTCGGCCCAGTCACTGAACTTGCCGGCATTCTTCTTCAATGTCAGCGGCACGGTGGCCAGCGAGAAATAGCTGTTCGAATAGCCTGCTGCCTTGGCGCGTGCCGGCGAGATCGAGGCCGATCCGGTCATGTGGTACTTGCCCGAAACAACACCGCTGACCAGCGTCTTCCAGTCTGTTGCAACAAACTCGATCTTGACGTCGAGGTCCTTTGCCAGCTCGGTCATCACGTCGATGTCATAGCCGGTATAGCTGTTGGTGGCGGGATCTTTCATGGTCATCGGGTTCCAGTCGCCGGTCGTGCCGACCTTGAGAACACCGCCCGAGAGAATATCCTGCAGAGCGCTTTGCGCGTGTGCCGGCATGGCGGCACTGACCAGCGCGATGGCGGTAAGCGCATATTTGAAAAACTTCATAGAGCTGTTCCTTGCTGAGAGTGAGGTGCGACAAACTGTCTGAATTCTTGAGATTGGAGATGGCTATTCAAGTAAGCGTCTGCAACCGCCACTTTCGATTTTCGGACAGTTTCCGAGGCTTCAGGCCAGCGCTATGACGTCGCAGGAGGGGTCAATCATCAATCCCGGCACCTTCACGTGCAATCTGACAGTCAATTACCAGCTTCCCCCGCAGGTATTTCCCGTTGCCATCCGCCATCGGTCTTGCCAAACCGGGGCGAATGTCTGGATAAGATGGCATTGTCAGCGTTGCGTCATCCCGCGCTGTCTGGTCAGATGGGCCGGTGAAATTCAGGACAATGTGATGCCAGCAAAGAAATCAGCAGGACAGGACAGTGACGCGGCGCCCCTCATCCGGATGCGCGATGTCAGCAAGTTCTTCGGGGCGTTCCAGGCCCTTGATGAGGTCAGTCTGGAAATTGGCACCAGCGAGAAAGTTGTCATTTGCGGGCCATCCGGGTCCGGTAAATCGACGCTGATCCGCTGCATCAACAGGTTGGAACAGCATGATGCCGGCGAGATCATGATCGATGGTGTGGCGGTTGATGACAGCGCCGCCGCCCGCGCCGTGCTGCGCAACAATGTCGGCATGGTGTTCCAGCAGTTCAATCTGTTCCCGCATCTGTCGATTCTCGACAATCTGACACTTGGCCCGATGCGGGCGCGGGGCCTGACACCGGCGGCGGCGCGCGAGCTGGCCGAATATTATCTGGAACGCGTGCGCATTCCCGAACAGATACAGAAATTCCCCGACCAGCTGTCAGGCGGGCAGCAGCAGCGTGTGGCAATCGCGCGGGCGCTGTGCATGGAGCCGCGGATCATGCTGTTTGACGAGCCGACCTCGGCGCTTGATCCGGAAATGATCGCCGAGGTGCTGGACGTGATCGGGGAGCTTGCCGCCACCGGCATGACGATGATCGTTGTCACGCACGAGATGGGCTTTGCCGGACATGTCGCCGACAAGATGGTGTTCATGGATCATGGCCGGATTGTCGAGATGGCGCCGCCGAAACGCTTTTTCTCGGAGCCGGAAAGTGATCGCTGCAAGATTTTCCTGCAGCAGATCCTGCGGAATTAGGGGCGCATCATGCGGATTTTGTCATTCTGGCCGTTGCTGACCCTGTTCGCGCTTGCCGGCTGTTCGGGGAACTGGGGGTGGTATGTCGTCGACCCGACGACGCCGGCCGGGCAGCGCAATCTGTGGTTCCTTCTCGACGGGCTTTATTACACCATCGCCCTGTCGGTGACGGCGATCGCGATCTCGGTGCTGCTGGGTCTTCTGGTTGCCTTGCCGGGGCTTGCGCGCCAGCGTCCGCCGCGGGTCATCAACCGGGTCTATGTCGAACTTGTGCGTGCGGTGCCGATTCTGGTGCTGATCCTCTGGGTGTATTATGGTCTGCCGCAGGTCGCCGATATCTCGATCTCGGTTTTCTGGGCCGGGGTGCTGGCGTTGGCGATTTCCGACAGCGCCTTTCAGGCGGAGATTTTCCGGGCCGGCATCCAGTCGATCGACCGTGGCCAGCATGAGGCGGCGCATTCGATCTCGCTGTCCTATGTCGACAAAATGCGGTTCGTGATCCTGCCGCAGGCGATCAAGCGGATCCTGCCGGCGCTCGGTAACCAGCTTGTCTATATGCTGAAGATGTCATCGCTGGTCTCGGTGATCGGTATGGGAGAGCTGACCCGGCGGGCGAATGAACTTGTCGTCACCGAATACCGACCGCTTGAAATCTACACGGTTCTCGTGATCGAATATCTGGTGCTCATTCTCATTGTTTCGGGCGGGGTCAGATGGCTGGAGGCGCGGATGAGCGTGGCTGATCGCCGCTGATATCCGTTGCGGATCCGCTGCGGATCCGATCTGCCATATCTGTTCCTGTCAGCGATT
>CBFHRT010000078.1:0-10041 GCA_965658285.1 Puniceispirillaceae bacterium (SeqCode)
GGATTGATTGTACGTCATCCTGTACGTCACCTGACCTGTTAGCACATAAAATGCCTACATATCAGTGATGTACATGAGGTGAGTGGTGCCCGGGGGCGGATTCGAACCACCGACACGCGGATTTTCAATCCGCTGCTCTACCAACTGAGCTACCCGGGCATCGGCAGGCATGTATCACCTGCGTGGAACTGTCAGGCCGACAGCAGGCAACGGTATAGCGGGCCACCCACGGCCTGTCCAGCGTGAAAACGGGCCTGTGATGCGCCGCTGGCGATCAGCCCTCATCCTCGCGCTGCGACGTCACGGCGGCAAGTGATTCAACAATTGTGTCATCCGCCGATTCAACAGCCGGAATGGCATAGCTTTCCTGAAACCAGCGGCCAAGATCGATATCGGCACAGCGGCGCGAGCAGAAGGGGCGCGGGCTGCGGCCACCTTTCGGCGCGCGCGGCGCGGCTGGCGCCCCACAGGTCGGGCATGTCAGGCTGTCGGCCGGTGATGTCATCGCGCTGGCTCTCGCAAGGTGGCGGTCAGGGCCTCTGACGAAACAACAGGCGTCACCGGCCTGTCAAGCGATGCCAGAGCTGTCGCCCCCGGCCCCCTCAGCCAGGCGGCCATGTCCGGAGACAGATCGATGACAGGCGCCGCCAGCGTCGGCCGGCGCGCAATGCGGCGCAGCACCGCCAGCACCGCGGCGGCGTTCGGATCAGACTCATAACTGGCCGGCCCCGCCCGGCCATGTGGCAGTCTGAGCTCCAGCATCCCGGCCCGCGAACGCCCGACCCATTCGGGATGACGCGGATCGGCGGCAAGCGCGGCGGCAAGTTCGGCCTCCAGCTTTTTGCGCGTGGCCGGGTTCATGCGGGGCAGATCGATGACCACCAGCCCACCTGTCTGGCGAAGGCGGAGCTGTGATGCGATGGCGGCCGGCGCGGCGGCGAACAGCGCCTCAAGACTACCGCCGCCACTATCCAGATCGATCGCCGTCAGCGCGCGCGTCGGCTCGATCCACATCCGCCCACCGCCGGCAAGCGGCAGCTGTGGATCGCACACCGCGGCGATCATCTCATCCCAGACCTCATCAAACATCGTGTGCGTATCCGGCCCGGTTTCAAAAATCGGCACATCGGGAAGCTGGCGCCGGATCCGCGCCGCCAATCCCCCGCCATCAAAAATACAGCCGGGCGTTGGCCGGTCTTGTGCTGTCTGTTGCCATTCATCGATCAGCGAGCTGCAGGCCCCCGCCAGATTGTCATTCCGGGCGGCGGTGCGGCGCAGGATCACGCCGAACTCCCCAGCCCCCTCAGGACAGGTGGCAGGACAGGTGGCAGGATTGGTGGCCGGACTGGTGGCAAGACAGCTCGCAAGACGGGCCACCCGTTCGGCCATCACACCGTCATCCGGGCCGGTCTCAAGATGCCGCGAGGTGGCGATGCCGGTCTCTCCGGGCAGCAGGACAAGATCGCGCCCGACCAGCCGCGCACCGATGACGGCCTGCCACGGCTTGTCCTCGCGCGGCGCGGCGATGATGGTGATTGTCGCCAGCTGGCCAGCCTCGACCGCATCCCGCCGGCCAATACGAACCGAAACAGGCGTGCCATCGACCAGTCGGGCCGTCGCGCGGCCCTGCGCCGAAAACACGCGGTCAACAGGCACATGGTGAACGCTGTCGGTCAGGTCAGGCGCATGCGTCTGGTCCTGCCAGGCCTCGATCACCGCCTCGCCTTCCATCAGCATGGCGCGGGTCTGTCCCGGTGCGATGTCGATGAGAACCTGCGCCCGACGCTGTGGCGGAACCTGCGGGGCGCCAGACATGGTCACGCCATCACGCCATTGCCGCGAAGCATCGCCGCGATGTCATAGAGGCTGAAACCGACAATATTGGAATAGGACCCGTCAATATGCCTGATGAATGCCGCCGCCGGCCCCTGAATGGCATAGCCACCAGCCTTGCCCTGCCAGTCGCCGGTGCCGATATAGCTGTCGATCTCATCGGCGGTCAGCCGTTTCATCGTCACGCGACTCGTAACCAGACGGGTGACAATCCGGCCATCGCCAAGACGAAGCGCGATCCCGCCAAGCACCCGGTGCCGCCGTCCTGACAACAGATCGAGGCAGCGCCGTGCATCGGCCTCGGCCTCGGCCTTGGGAAGAATCATCCGCCCACGCGCCACCACCGTATCCCCGGTCAGCACGACGGCGCCTTCTGGCAGGTCAAATTCACCAGCCGCGCTTGCCTTCTCACACGCCATACGGCGCGCATAATCGGCCGGCAGTTCGCCGCGATGCGGGGTTTCGTCAATGTCGGTGGCAAGAACCTGGTCGGGAACAATCCCGATCTGCGCCAGCAGGTCAAGACGACGCGGCGAGGCCGAGGCGAGAACCAGCTTGGGTCTGCGGCTGTTCATCCGGCCCTCCACGGTTGCCATGCATGGCTGGCGGGGGTCAGCCAGAGTTACTTGAAACGGAACGTGATCCGGCCCTTGGTCAGATCATAGGGGGTCATTTCGACATTCACCCGGTCACCGGCGAGGATACGGATGCGGTTCTTGCGCATCTTGCCGCTGGTATGAGCCAGCACCTCGTGGTCATTGTCGAGCTTCACCCGAAACATTGCGTTCGGCAGCAGTTCGGCAACTGTCCCCGAGAATTCAATAACGCCTTCCTTGGCCATAATCACCTTTCCGCGTTGGTTTTGCGCCCTACAGATGACCAAAAAACATCCAAAGGTCAAGTCTCGCCGGATTTCTCGTCAGCGCCATCATCGGGAAGATAGGCCGCCAGCTTGCCAGCGATGTCATCACGGACGGCGCGATAGGCGCGAAGACGTTCCTCACGCGAACCCTGCAGGCCGGCAAGATTGTCAACTGGCCAGTACAGCGTCGCGCAGTCGATATTGCGGGTGATATCCTGCGCCCGGGCATGCGCCTCGGGGGAAAATGAGATGATCACATCATAGAAATCACAGTCCAGATCGTTGAAGCCCTTTGGCTGATGCGATGTCAGATCAAGCTCGATCTCGGCCATCACGGCGATGGCGAACCCGTCCGGCTGGCCCGGGGCAACACCGCAGGAATCGCTGAAGATGCGGCCCGGAAAGCGCGCCTTTACCATGGCTTCGGCCATCGCCGAACGCACCGCGTTGATGTTGCAGGCGAACAGGATCGAGCTGACATTCTGCGCCGGGGTAATGTCCGGGGTAATATCCGGTGTCGTGTCCGGTTTTAGAGCCTCGTCGATGGGCTCGCCGGCGGATGCCGCCTTGCCGTTGTCTTCATTGTGGGCCATTGGCTTTGTTTCCCCGTTATCTTGGCTAGCGCGCCTGCAAAACGCAGATCAATGTAAACAGGCGCCGCGAGGTCATCTCGTCGGTTGCCACCCTGCCGTCCAGACGGCTGCGCAGAATGTCGGCGCCTTCATTGTGGAGCGCGCGCCGCCCCATATCGATGGCCTGAATCTGCGATGGCGATTTCGTGCGGATCGCCTCGTAATAGGTATCACAGACCTGGAAGTAATCGCGCATGACGCGGCGCAGCGGGCCAAGCGCCATGTAGAACTGGCTCAACTCGCTGTCCGAATCATTGCGGATATCAAACCGGATATGCCGCCCCTCGGCGCGAAGATAGAGATGGAAAGGCCCTGCAAGCAACGCGCCGGCCTGATCGACAAGGGCGAAGCAGTTATCTTCGAGAATGTCGTAAATCGCGATGGCGCGTTCATGTTCGCTCTCGGCAGAGCGGCGCGGCGTGCCAGCCTCGTCAAGCTCGATCCTGACGAGGCGATGGGCGGGTTCCATAACCCCGCGGTCACCGATGCGCTCGTCATCCGCCATACTAGCCTCGTGCGTTCATCCTGATGGCCATCGACAGCGCGTGGGCGCCAAGCCCTTCGGCATTCGCCAGCGCAATGCCGGCCGGCGCGATGCGGCCAAAGCTGCCGGCGTCACATTCGACCGTCGTGGTGCGTTTCATGAAATCCACCACGCCAAGCCCGGACGAGAACCGCGCCGTGCGGGCGGTCGGCAGCACATGATTGGGTCCGGCCACATAATCGCCGATGGCCTCCGGCGTGTACCGGCCAAGGAAGATCGCCCCGGCATGGCGGATCTCAGGCAGCCAGCGGCGCGGCTCCTCGACCGCCAGTTCCAGATGTTCAGCAGCGATTCGGTTGGCAAGCGCCGGCATGTTCTGCATCGAATCGACCGTGATGATGGCGCCATTATCCTGCCAGGACTGGCCGGCAACGGCAGCGCGATCAAGCGTCTTCAGCGTTGTCGCGACAGCCGCCTCGACAGCGTCGGCAAAATCAGCGTCATCGGTGATCAGGATGGCCTGCGCCGCCTCGTCATGTTCGGCTTGCGAGAGCAGATCGGCGGCAATCCAGGCCGGGTCATTGCTGTTGTCGGCGATCACCAGGATTTCTGATGGGCCGGCGATGGAATCGATTCCAACCGTGCCATAGACCTGGCGTTTCGCCGCCGCGACATAGGCATTGCCCGGCCCGACAATCTTGTCGACAGGCTGGATGCTGTCGGTGCCATAGGCCAGCGCGGCAACCGCCTGCGCCCCGCCAACGCGCCAGATCTCGGTCACGCCGGCGATGGCGGCAGCGGCCAGAACCATCGGGCTGACGAACCCGCCCGGCGCCGGCACGACAATGACGCGGCGCTCCACACCCGCCACGGCGGCGGGGATGGCGTTCATCAGAACCGATGACGGGTAGGCAGCCTTGCCGCCGGGGACATAGAGACCCGCCGCATCAACCGGTGAATAGCGCATGCCAAGCCCGACGCCGTCATCATCGGTGACCTCGAAGCCCTGCGGCATCTGGCGTTCATGGAAGCTGCGGATACGGGCAGCGGCGGTTTCAAGCGCCTGACGCAGCTCATCACTCAGCCCGGCCAGCGCCGCGTCAATCTCGGCCTGCGGGACGGCAAGCTCGGCCATGCTGTCTGCTGCCAGACCATCGAACCGCGCCGTCAATTCCAACAACGCCGCATCCCCGCGCGACCTTACATCGGCAAGAATCGTCGCTACGGTGGTAGCGACATCAACCGTCACCTCGCGCTTCGATGACAGAAGCGCGGCGAATGAGCTCTCGAAATCTTCCTGCTGATTGTCGAGTCTGACCGCCATTGATTGTCCCTTTCGCCCGCATCCGGACACATGCCACCCGGCCGGCACCACTATGCCAGTCCGTAATCTGTCCGGGAAATGTTCCGGTCAGGAAGGTTTAACGCCAAAAAGGTGGCAAAATCAATCGTCACACAGGCGGGTCAGGATGACTGGTCGTCGCTGTGGGATGGCAGGTTCGGCGTCGGGTGACCCTCGTCCAGATCCTCGGCAAGGATCAGCAGACTGGCGGCGCCAAGGCGCAGCGATACACCGCCAGAGAACAGCATCTCGACATTCGCGCGACCCTCTGCCGTGGTGGCGGAGATGGCCAACAGGTTGAACAGCGCGCCGCGGCGGGACGCCGGCATGCCCGCGGTCCGGACCTTGTCGATGCCGTGGACCTGAATACCGCAAAGCTGGCGTTCATAGACCGGTGCGCCGGAATCGGTGGTGACCCCGGCAACCGCCGGCCGGTCCCAGCAAAAGCGGTTTGCCACCATGACGAAGCGCCGTCCGGGCCGGTCAAAGGTCATATCCTCGCCGGGTATGATGGCATCCTGAAGAAGCGTCGACAGGACTTCGACATCCTCGATCGACACGGCGCGAAGCCGTAACCTGTCACCAGCGCCGTCTTGCCTTACCGCCGGCATCATCAGTCCCCGACCCGTTGCATGCGCGCACCGCACTGGCCAAGCTTTGACTCAAGATCGGCATAGCCGCGGTCGAGATGGTAGATGCGGCTGACCTCGGTCGTGCCCTCGGTCGCCAGCGCGGCAAGTACAAGCGACACCGAGGCCCGCAGATCTGTGGCCATCACCGGCGCCGGCGTCAGGGCGGCACGGCCGCGCACCATCGCCACGCCGCCATCAACCTGAATGTCGGCCCCCATGCGCATCAGTTCGGGAACATGCATGAACCTGTTCTCGAACACGGTCTCGGAAATACGCGACGAGCCGTCGGCCAGACACATCAGGGCCATGAACTGTGCCTGCAAATCGGTCGGAAAGCCGGGATACGGGTCGGTGGTGATATCGGCGGCACGCGACACTCCCGTTGCCGCGATCCGCATGCTGTCCTCGCCGGCGGTGATGCTGGCGCCGGTTTCCCGCAGGATATCAAGAAGCGAATCAAGATGCCGTGGCTGCGCGCGCGTCAGTGTCAGATCGCCACCGGTGATGAGTGCCGCAATGGCAAAGGTGCCGGCTTCGATCCGGTCGGGGATGACCGCATGAGTCGCATCGCCAAGCCGATCAACGCCCTCGACAGTGATGGTGTCGGTGCCGTGACCGGAAATGCGCGCGCCCATCGCGATCAGACATTCGGCGAGATCGATGATTTCCGGCTCACGCGCCACATTCACCAGCTCCGAAGTCCCCTTGGCGAGACTGGCCGCGATCAGGGCGTTTTCGGTGGCGCCAACCGACACCATCGGGAACACCACACGGGCGCCGGTCAGACCGTCGGGCGCGCGCGCCTGGATATAGCCATCCGCAAGCTCGACAATGGCGCCAAGCGCCTGCATGGCGCGGATATGAAGATCGACCGGACGGGTGCCGATGGCACAGCCACCCGGCAGTGATACGCGGGCCTGGCCATGACGCGCCAGAAGCGGCCCGAGAACCAGGATCGAGGCCCGCATCTTGCGCACCAGATCATAGGGGGCATCGACATTGGTCACATCGCCGGACATCGTCACAACATCACCGTCGCGCCCCACGTCAAGACCATGATTCGCCAGCAGCACTTCCATCGACCTTGTGTCGACAAGATCAGGGACATTGGTCAGACGGAGTGTCCCGTCGGAGACAAGCCCCGCCGCCATCAGAGGCAGCGCCGCATTCTTCGCCCCGCTGATGGCAATCTCGCCGGTCAGCGGCACCCCGCCGTCAATCTTCAGCCTGTCCATGATCCTGCTCCGCCCCTGTCGATGGTGTCGCTGTTGCCCTCAGGCTGTCCTCGTGCCGCGCCCGGTCATCCTCGACGGTGCGCCGGGCCCGTGACTGTGCCTTGCGGCGATGCAGATTGGCCCGGAGCGCCTGCGCCAGCCGCTCTTCCTTGTCATTCACCGGTTGTGACACCGCTTGGCTCTCCCCCTGGCACCCATCCGCCTGTTCCCATGCCGCCGCCCGGGCGGCCCGTCCTTTGCCCCTGTCGGACTGTATCACCCAAAGTCGGCGGTCCGGCAATGACAAATGCAATCATCACGGGACGACCGCCAGCCATCTGTTGATCACCTACACTGGATTGTCATTAAGGATATATTGTGGCAGCCGGGCGGCGTCTGTAGACTGCGCGCCCCCGCACAAGACTGTGGCCTAAAGTTATGAGCTGACGTTATGGTGCGAAGTTATCGTGCGAAGTTATGGCCTGAGGTTTGGATTTGGTCTGGGGTTGGGGTTGGGACATGAACCCGCGACATGAGGGGAGACAGACGCGATGGCATCGGGGATGCACACCGCGGCAAGGCGAATGCTGAAAAGGCTGTGGCTGCCGGCGCTTCTTGCCGGTGGCCTTACGATGTTCCTTGCGCTTGGTGGGCATCACGTCCTCAGCTGGCAGTCCATCGCGCTGAATTATGGCGCACTGACGGCGGCCACCGAGACCAATCTGCTGTTCGCCGCCGCCGCCTTTCTCGGCATCTACATCATCGCTGTCGCCTTTTCGCTGCCAATCGCACTGGCGCTGACGCTGACCGGTGGTGCGCTGTTCGGATGGGGTGCCATCGGGCTTGTCATTGTCGGCGCGACAGCCGGTGCGACGGTTGTGTTCATCGCCGCGCGCACGGCATTCGCCGATCTGGCGCGCGCCCGTGCCGGCCCGTTCCTCTCACGGCTTGAGGACGGATTCTCGCGCAACGCGTTTTCCTATCTTCTGGCGCTGCGCCTGATGCCGGCGGCCCCCTTCTGGGTGGTCAATATCGTGCCCGCGCTGTCCCGCATGAAGCTCGGCAGCTTTGTCCTGGCGACCTTCATCGGCATTGCGCCCGGCACAAGCGTCGCCGTTTCGATCGGCCGCGGATTTGACCATATTCTCAGCGCCGGCAAGGTGCCCGACCTGCAGGTACTGAGCTCGCCGGTCATCCTCGGGCCATTGGCCGCGCTCGGTCTGCTGGCTCTGCTACCGGTGGTGTGGCAAAGGGTCCGGACGGTGCGGCGCAAGGAGCCGTCCTGATGGACCAGATCACCACCGACATCTGTATCATCGGGGCCGGATCGGGGGGCCTCAGCGTTGCCGCTGGCGCCGCACAGATGGGCGCGCGGGTGGTGTTGTTCGAGGCTGAGAGGATGGGCGGTGACTGCCTGAATAGTGGCTGTGTGCCATCGAAAGCGCTGCTCGCCGCGGCGAAGGCGGCGCATCAGACCGCGGGCAATCCGGCGATGGGTGTGACCGGCGCACCTCCGACGATCGATTTCGCGGCGGTGAAGACGCATGTCGCCGACACCATCGCCGCCATCGCCCCGCATGATTCGGTCGAACGATTTACCGGCCTTGGTGTCACGGTGATCGAGGAACGGGTGCGTTTCATCGCGCCGCGGCGCGTGCGCTCTGACAGTGTCGAGGTCACGGCGAAATTCTTCGTCATCGCCACCGGTTCAACCCCGGCCGTGCCGCCGATCCCGGGGCTCGACAGCGTGCCATTCCACACCAATGAAACGATCTTCGCCGATCCCGTACGGCCGCATCATCTGGCGATTATCGGCGGCGGGCCCATCGGCATCGAGATGGCACAGGCGCATCGCCGGCTTGGCTGCCGGGTGACAGTGATCGAGGCGGCGACAATTCTGGCGCAGGACGACCCTGACGTTCGATCCATCCTGGTGGCACGGTTGCGCGAAGAGGGGGTCGAGATCATCGAGGGTGTTGGCGTGACCAGGGCTGGCGGCAAGGCGGGGGCGCTGACCCTGACGCTGGAGGATGGGCGCCGGATCGAGGCAAGCCATATCCTGGTTGCGGCCGGCCGCCGCCCCGCCATCAGCGATCTCGGGCTGGAGGCAGCCGGCATTGCCACCGGCCGCACCGGCATCACCACCGATACAAGGCTGCGGACGAACGACAAACGGATCTTTGCCATCGGCGATGTCACCGGGCGCCCGCAATTCACCCATATCGCCGGCTATCACGCCGGCATCGTGATCCGCAACATGCTGTTCCGCCTGCCGGCGAAGATCGACGAGACCGTCACCCCCTGGGTGACCTATACCGATCCCGAACTGGCGCATGTCGGGCTTGGCGAGAGCGCCGCAGCGGCAGCATGGGGCGCGGCCAATATCCGCACCCAGAGCGTCTCGCTGACCGGCAATGACCGCGCTGTCGCCGAGCGCCGGACCGAAGGCATGGTCAAGCTGGTGACACATCGCAATGGGCGGATCCTTGGCGCGACCATCCTCGCCCCGCAGGCCGGCGAGATGATTCTTGCCTGGTCGCTGGCCATCGGCACGCGCCGCAAGATCGCCAGCATGGCGGGCATCATCGCGCCCTACCCGACCTTTGGCGATGCCGGCAAGCGCGCCGCCGGGCAGTTCTTCACCGCGGCCCTGTTCAGCCGCCGCATTCGCACCGTCGTGCGCTGGCTGCTGAAGCTATAAGGCCGGGCCGGGCCCGCCGGCCCGATATGACTGGCCCGATATGACTGCGCGGTCACGAGTGGCACATGGTTTGCAGGGTGGTTGGCGGTCGGGCGACCGGCCAAAAACGCACTTGCCATGGCGTCATGATCTCGTGTAAGTCAGGCGCGTCGATGGAAATGCTGCCATAGCTCCAGCGGTAGAGCGCACCCTTGGTAAGGGTGAGGTCGCGTGTTCGAATCACGCTGGCAGCACCATCGGACCCCCCGATTTCCCGAACGCCGGACATGCGGCAGCGCACAACGCCGGCGTCGGCGTACCTCCTTTGGGATTCTACCCGCCTCAGACACCAAGCTGTGAGG
>CBFHRT010000079.1:0-10021 GCA_965658285.1 Puniceispirillaceae bacterium (SeqCode)
TGAAACGCCCCGATCACAGCCTGCTGACACGAAGCCAGACGCTTGGCGAGCGCACCGACAAGGCACATACGCTGTTTGCCGTTGGCCGGGAATTGCTGGCCCGCGAGACCGGCAAGGGGCGGCGCTATCGGCTGCTCGGGATTGGCGCCGACCAGCTCGGGCCGCCGGGCGGCCAGGGGCTTCTCGACATTGCCGATGAAGGTGGCCGGCGGCGCGATGATCTGGAGGCGGCGATTGATGATCTTCATGCGCGCATGGGGCGCGATTCGCTGCAAAGCGGCAGGATGTTCAGGCGCCGGCATCGGCCGGAGGACGACCCGACCCGCCAGCGGGCCTCACGCGAACAACTTGACGATGAGGGTGATCAGAGCGGCAACCCGACATAGTTTTCGGCGACCATGCGGCGGCCGGCCTCGGAGGTGGTGATATAGGCCAGTTCGGCCTCCTTCATCCGCTGCTCGAAGGCGTCGTCATTGAACCGGTGCGTCAGGTTGGTCAGCCACCAGGAAAACCGTTCGGTCTTCCACACCCGGTCGAGTGCCCGCCGCGAATATTCATCAAGCGCCGCCTCGTCATGATCACCGCAGAAGGCGAGGATCGCGTCATACATGTAATGAATGTCGGAGGCGGCGAGGTTGAGCCCCTTGGCGCCCGTCGGCGGTACCACATGCGCGGCATCACCGGCCAGCATCAGGCGCCCGAATCGCATCGGCTCGGCGACAAAGCTGCGAAGCGGGGCGATGCTTTTCTCGATCGAGGGGCCGGTCTCCAGCGACTCGGCCATCTCCGGCGGCAGGCGACGGCGGAACTCGTCCCAGAACGCGTCATCGGACCAGTTCTCGACCCGGTCATCGACATCGCACTGGATGTAATAGCGCGAGCGCGTCATCGACCGCATTGAGCAAAGCGCAAAGCCCCGCTCGGTATTGGCGTAGACAACCTCATGCGCGACCGGCCGCGTTTCGGACAGCAGACCCAGCCAGCCGAAGGGGTAGAGTTTTTCATAGGTGGTGATGGCGCTTTCGGGAACCGATTTTCGGCACACCCCATGATAACCGTCACAGCCGGCGATCAGGTCACAATCGATGCGGTGCGTCGTGCCGTCCTTTACATAACTGACCCAGGGGCTGGCGCCGTCGAAATCATGAATTTCGACATCGCTGGCCTCATAGACTGTCTCGCTTCCCGACGCGTCACGCACCTCGCACAGATCGCGCGTCACCTCGGTCTGCCCATAGGCGGTGACGACCTTGCCTTCGGTATGTTTCGACAGGCCGATGGACACCGACTTGTAGTCGAAGGCCAGCTGCACGGCATGGTGCGCAATGCCCTCGGCGGCAAGGCGATCGCCGGCCTCGGCGCGGTGGATCAGATCGACCGTTGTCTGTTCCAGAATGCCGGCGCGGATGCGCGCCAGAACATAATCCTGAGACTGGCGTTCAAGAACGATATTGTCGATCCCGGCAAGATCGAGAAGCCGCCCGAGAAGCAGACCTGCCGGGCCAGCCCCGACGATGACAACCTGTTTACGCACCTTCACTCTCCCATACCGGGCCCATACCGGGCCCATACCGGACCTATGCCGGACCCATGCCGGACCAGTCATTTCCGGTGATTTCATCCGCGGCTAACCTGTCTTTGGAAAATAATCGGGAACCAATCTTTGCGCAATTGTTCACCGGGTCGCATGCCATGCCCCGGGAAAGGCGGCGAGGCGCGGCCAGGCCGTTCGACAAAGCGCGCATCCTCCCCGACAAGGCGCAGCGAGAAGGCCCGCCGGCGGGTTGTGCTGTGATTGCCACGGGCGCCAGGCAGAACGCGAAAATCGAAGGCCACCGCATCACCGGGCTGCATTTCCCATTCGAGAATCTCCACACCCTCGGCATCGGGATCGAGGACCGGCATCCAGGCGCTTTCATCGGCATAGAAGGTTTCCTCCGACAGCCAGCGCGTCGGCAGGACCGGCAAACAGGCCGCGGACCAGCACCGCCCTGTCACGCGCGTAGGCGGCGACATCCTCTTCACTCAACAGCGGGTGCATGTGTGCCTCCTGCCCGGCCCCGAAAATTACATGTTGATCAGCAGCGAATCCCGATCAAGCGAGAAATTCGCATAGATCGGCAGAAAGGCACTGCCGATGGCGCGCGCCGTGATGCCGATCTCGGCCTGCTGAAGGTCGGGCATGTGAAGTCCCTTGGCGTTATAGCCGGCAAGCGCCGACCGGGTCATCCGCAACAGATCGGCGGTGCGGTCCCCGGGAAGTCCGCCGGCCAGAATGACGGCGTCGAGATCAAGGATCGAAGCGGTGGCGGTGATGGCAAAGGCAAGGCTCTGAGCCGCCTCTTCGGCCCATTCGGTGAAGACCCTGATGGTCGTTTCATCCTGCTCGCCATAATAGAAGGAATGCGGATCCTCGCGCCCGGCCGCGCGGACCAGCGCCTCGAATCCGGTCAGCGAGGCTTTCTCGATCAGTTGTGGTGGCAGGCCCGTCCCGTAATGTCCGCCGGCGAGACCCGTGGGAAGCGATCCGATGGCGGCGGCGGCGCCGCGCGCGCCCGTCTGCAGCTGGTTTGACATCACCAGCCCGCCACCGACAAAACTGCCAACATAGAGATAGAGGAAATTCTGGATCCCCTTGCCAAGCCCGAAACACAGCTCGGCAAGGCAGGCCGCCGACACATCATGAAGAAGATAGGTGGACGCCCCGATCCGGCTTTCGACCTCGGCAACGATATCGACCTCGTTCCAGTCATCGAGCGCCCCGGCCGGCAGGTTCAGCTCGCTCTCCCATCCGGCAAGTGTGCGCGGCATCGCGATGCCGGCGCCCAGAATGCGGGTCTGCTGTTCCGCCGGAAGATCACCCAGCAGGCCGGGAAGATTGTCGTCAATCAGGCGCAGCGTCGCCGCCGCATCCGGCAAGGCAAAACGTTCGGTCCGACGCGCCAGAACCGTGCCGTCAAACCCCATCGCGATGAGATCGAGCGAGCGGCGGCCGATCTTGATGCCGATCGACACGGCGCCAAGCGGGTTCAGCGCGAAGGGTGTTGAAGGCTGGCCGACACGCCCGCGCACCTTGTCACCGCTGAGCAGCAATTCGCTGGCAAGCAGGCGTTTGACAATGACCGTCATCGTCTGTGCCGACAGACCGGTCATGCGCGCCAGATCAGCCTTGGTCAGCCAGCCATGACGGCGCAGCAGCGAAATCACGAGTCGTTCATTATACTGCCCGACACTGACCTGGTTGCCGCCATGCAATCTTGTCGAGATATGGTCGCCAATCGGTGACTGGCCGGCTGGTGACCGCGTGTTCATCGGCAATGTCCCCTGATATGGTGACGGCAGAATAGAGCCGCCGCCGCACAAATACAATTACGTCCGCGCTGGCACCCACACCGATACCCACAGCGGCATCCAAACCGGCACCCAAACCGGCCTCCTCTTCTCGGCACAAGCTGGCAGGCCAATAAAGCCATGGCTGAATTCCGGTACAGGATCGTCATGATTTATTTTTAAATCAAAATGATTTATTAATTGACGCGGCATGAGCGGCACGGTATCACCCAGGAAACTGACAGATGGGGTGCCATCCATGAAACAGCCAGCCATGAAACAGCCAGCCATGAAACAGGTTGCCATTAACGGATTTGGACGGATCGGCCGCAATGTTGTGCGGGCCCTGATCGAATCACCGCGCGATGATTTCCGGATTGTCGCGATCAATGATCTGGCGCCGGCGGAAACCGCCGCGCTGCTTCTCGAGCTTGATTCAACGCATGGGCGCCTTGCCTGCGAGGTCCATCATGGCGATGATTTCCTCGAGGTCGACGGGCAGCGCATCGCCTATATGAGCCACCGTGACCCCGAGGCCTGCGCCTGGGGCGAGCGCGGCGTCGATCTGGTCATGGAATGCACCGGCATCTTCACCGCCGCCGAGGCCGCGACCCGTCATATTGAGGCTGGCGCCGGCCGGGTGCTTGTCTCGGCGCCGTCAAAGGGTGCCGATGCAACGATCGTCTATGGTGTCAATCACGACAGCCTGACGCCAGAGATGCGGATCATCTCGAACGCCTCCTGCACAACCAATTGCCTGGCCCCGGTGGCCGCCGCACTGGATGAATCATGCGGCATCACGCAGGGGTTCATGACCACGATCCACGCCTATACAGGCGATCAGAATCTGGTTGATGGCGATCACAAGGACCCTTATCGGGCGCGTGCCGCGGCGCTGAACATGGTGCCGTCGACAACCGGCGCCGCGCGGGCCGTCGGCCTTGTCCTGCCGGCGCTCGATGGCAAGCTTGACGGCGTTGCCATCCGGGTGCCGACACCGAATGTGTCGGCTGTCGATCTGGTTTTCGAGCCGACTCGCAAAATGTCGGCCGAGGACATCAACGCAGCCCTGATCAAGGCCGCCGCGCGTATGGCCCCGGTGATGAATGTGACCGACAAGCCGCTGGTATCAAGCGATTTCAATCACGACCCGGCCTCCGCCATCGTGCATCTTGACCAGACACGCGTGATGCCGGACGGCATGACAAGGGTGCTGGCCTGGTATGACAATGAATGGGGTTTTTCAAACCGGATGCTGGACACCGCCTCTGCAATCCTGAAACTCTAGCGGGTGACCATGCAAATGGCAGCCGGATCAACAAATCAGGGCTGACGCCGCAGGAAAAAAGATGAGTGAAGCGAAAACGCCTTCCGTCAATCTCAGCCCGAGTGACTACATCATCATAGGTGGCACAGGCGACCTGGCGCTGCGGAAGATTTTCCCGGCGCTGTTCTGGCGCTATCTTGACGGCCAGATCACGCCCGACTTCCGGATCGCCGCCGCTTCGCGCCGCGAGATCGAGGCCGCTGACTTCGCCGCGAAACTGCGCCCATTCTGCGAGGATGCGCTGACCGACGGCCATGCCAGCGAAGCAGACTGGCAGGGCTTCCTCGGCCTTGTCACCATCCTCACACTGGATGCGAAGTCCGGCGACGGCGCCGACCACCTTGCCGATTTCATCGCCGCGCGCGCCGCCGCCGACAGGCCGACAATCTTCTATCTCGCCATCGCGCCGAGCCTGTTCGGTGACGCCACAAGGCTGCTGAAATCAGCCGGGCTTGTCACCCCGCAGGCGCGCCTTGTGGTTGAAAAGCCGCTTGGCCATGACGGCGCCTCGAGCCGCGCGATCAATGCCGAGCTTGCCGAAATCTTTGATGAATCGCAGATCTACCGGATCGACCATTATCTCGGCAAGGAGACGGTGCAGAATCTGATGGCGCTGCGCTTTGCGAATGTGATTTTCGAGACGCAGTGGAACAACAGCCATATCGACCATGTCCAGATCACCGTCGCCGAGACGGTCGGGGTCGATAACCGCGCCGATTACTATGACGCCTATGGCGCCGTGCGCGACATGGTGCAGAACCACCTTCTGCAGCTTGTCTGTCTGGTGGCGATGGAACCGCCTTCCTTCTTCGATGCTGACCAGGTTCGCGATGAAAAGCTGCGCGTTCTTCGGGCCATCCGGCCCGTCGCACAGGACGACATCGTCTGCGGCCAGTATCAGGAATATGCCACCGAACTTGGCCGGCAATCCAATACCGAGACCTTTGTGGCGATGAAGCTGGCGGTCGATAACTGGCGCTGGGCCGGGGTTCCCTTTTATGTCCGCACCGGCAAGAAGCTGGCCCGCCGCGCCTCGGAAATCGTCATCACCTTCAAGCAGCGCCCGCATGATATCTTCCAGCGCAATGGCGGCGGCGATATCGACAGCCCGCCAAACCGGCTGATCATCCGGCTGCAGCCACGCGAGGGGTTGCGCCTGCAGCTGATCTCCAAGGAACCGGGGCCGGGCGGGATGCGGCTGTTCCCGTCCGAGCTCAATCTCAGCTTTGACGACACCTTCGATTCACGCCTGCCCGACGCCTATGAAAGACTGCTCATGGATACCGCGCGCGGCAACCAGACATTGTTTATGCGGCGCGACGAGGTGTTCGCCGCCTGGGACATCATCGATCCGGTGATCGAGATGATCCGCGACCAGGCACCCGAACTATACCGGTCCGGCACGATGGGGCCGGCGGACAGCCTGCTTGCTGATGATGGCCGTGTCTGGGTCGACCCGCATGAGGATTAAGCCTCTATGACTTGCGGGCCCGCCTGTGAGATAGTGCAGGGCATCGCAACCCGCCTTTCCGACAAGGGACGTAGTGCCGGCAGGGGACGTAGTGCCCGCAGGGGACGCCATACCAGTGGGGAACGCCACTCCAGCAGGGGAGGATTGACATGACCGAACTTCACGACCGCGTTGCCAGCGTCACCGAACGGATTCGCCAGCGAAGTCATGACCGCCGTCAGGCCTATCTGGAGGATATCGCGGCGATGGAGGCGTCACCCGACAGCGACCGCCGCCAGGTCGGATGTTCGAACATGGCGCACGCCGCCGCCGCCGCCGGCGAGGATCAGCAAAGCGTCCTTGCCGCAGGCGGCCGTCCAGCGCCGAATATCGGCATCATCACCGCCTATAACGACATGCTGTCGGCGCATCAGCCTTTCGAGGGCTATCCGCAGGTGATCCGCGCCGCGGCACGCGCTGCCGGCGGCACCGCACAGGTGGCGGGCGGCGTGCCGGCGATGTGCGACGGCGTCACCCAGGGCCGGCCCGGCATGGAATTGTCGCTTCTCAGCCGCGATGTCATCGCGATGGCGACCGCCGTCGGCCTGTCACATGGCGTCTATGACGCGGCGCTGTGTCTTGGTGTCTGCGACAAGATCGTGCCGGGGCTTGTCATCGGGGCGCTGTCCTTCGGGCATCTTCCGGTAATCTTTGTTCCCGCCGGCCCGATGACAAGCGGTCTGCCGAATGCCGAGAAGGCCGCCATCCGCAAGGCTTTTGCCCGCGGCGAGGCCAGCCGCGAGGATCTGCTGAAATCAGAGGTTGCCGCCTATCACGGGCCGGGAACCTGCACCTTCTATGGCACCGCGAATTCGAACCAGATGCTGATGGAGGTGATGGGGCTGCATCTTCCGGGCGCCGCCTTCGTCAACCCGCATGATGACCTGCGCCACGCGCTGACTGTGGCGGCGACCGAGCGCGCCATCGAGATTGCCCGCGGCGGTGCCAACCCGCGGCCGATTGGCCAGTGCCTTGATGAGCGCAGCTTCGTCAACGCCATTATCGGGCTTCACGCCACCGGCGGGTCGACCAACCACACGCTGCATCTGCCGGCGATGGCCGCGGCTGCCGGCATCACCCTGACCTGGGAGGATTTCGCCGATCTGTCGGAAATCACGCCGCTGTTGGCCCGCGTCTATCCGAACGGCCAGGCGGATGTGAATCATTTCCATGCCGCCGGCGGCATGGGATATGTCATTGGTGAATTGCTTGGTGCCGGCCTTCTGGACGGCAGCGCCGCCACCATCGCCGGTGACAGTCTTGCCGATTATGCCAGCGAGCCTGTTCTGGCCGCGGGCAAGCTGACCTGGCGGCCGTCCCCGGAAGCGTCTCTCGACCCACAGATCCTGCGCCCGGCAAGCGACCCGCACGCCGCCAATGGCGGGTTGCGGATGCTTGATGGTGATCTTGGCAAGGCGGTGATCAAGATTTCGGCAGTCAATGAGGACCGGCATGTCGTCGAGGCCCCGGCCGCCGTGTTCAGCGACGAGGCGGCGGTCAAGGCAGCCTATGCCGAGGGCCGGCTGAATCGCGATGCGATTGTCGTTGTCCGCGGTCAGGGCCCACAGGCCAACGGCATGCCGGAGTTGCACAGCCTGACGCCGATGCTGGCCAATCTTCAGGATCAGGGCTTTGCCATCGCGCTGGTCACTGACGGGCGCATGTCGGGTGCCTCCGGCACGGTTCCGGCCGCCATCCATGTCAGTCCCGAGGCGGTGGCCGGCGGCGCCATTGGCCGGGTTCAGGATGGCGACATGATCCGGCTTGATGCCCGCGCCGGGACGCTCAGCGTTGCTGCCGATCTGTCGTCGCGGCCCGCTTTCGGTCCGATCAACCACGCCCCGCAGCGCGGCTTTGCCCGCCCCCTGTTCAGCGCCATGCGTGCCGCCTCCGGATCGGCGGAACAGGGCGCCGGCCTTACCTTTACGGAGATCTGAGCCATGCCGACAATCCATGACATTCTGGACCTTGGCCCGGTGATGCCGGTCATTGTCATTGATGATAGCCAGCATGCCGTTCCACTTGCCGAGGCGCTGCTTCATGGCGGGCTGAAAACCATCGAGATCACCTTGCGGACCCCGGCGGCGCTGGATGCCATCCGCGCTGTCGCCGCCGCCTGCCCGGCCATCACCATCGGGGCCGGCACCGTGACCCGCCCCGACCTTGCCACCGCCGCGCGCGATGCCGGCGCCGCCTTTGCCGTGTCCCCGGGAACAACCCCGGCGGTGATTGACGGGTGCCGCGCCGCCGGTCTGCCCCTGCTGCCGGGCGCGTCAAGCGTGTCCGAGATCATGGCGCTGCAGGAAGCCGGGTTCGATGCGGTGAAATTCTTCCCGGCGAATGCCGCCGGAGGCACCGGTTTCATCAAGTCGCTGATCAGTCCGCTGCCGGGAATCTCGGTCTGTCCGACCGGCGGCATCACCGAGGCGACGGCCCCCGACTGGCTGGCGCTGGCCAACGTGCCCTGCGTCGGCGGCAGCTGGGTGGCCCCGCAGGCTGATATCGCAGCCGGCGCGTTTGACGCCATTGCCGGACGCGCCGGCGTCGCGGCGGCTCTTTGAGAGCGCCATGACAGATCGTCCCCCCGAAGCTGGCCATGCCAGCGCCCTTGATGTGGCGCGACGTTCGATTCTGAGCGGGTTTTTCGGGCTTGGCCTGTTCATGGGCATGTGGGGTGCGCTGGTACCGGCGCGAAGTGCCGATCTCGGCCTCAGCGAACTGAAGATCGCCGGCTTTCTGCTGCTTGTCGGGATCAGCCTGTGCGCCGCCATTTTCATCGTTACGCGCTTCCGGCCCTTTCAGGACCCGGTGCGGCTGATCCGCTATGCCGGCCCGGCCTATGCCATCGGCTTCGCGCTATGTCTGACCACCGGATCGCCGCCTCTTTTCTTCCTGTGCGGCGTCTTTACCGGCCTTGCCGCCGGGTTCGTCGACACCGCATTGAACAGCCAGGCATCACAGTGGGAACAGGCAGCGGGCCGGCGGGCCATGTCGTTCTTTCATGCGCTGTTCTCGCTTGGCGTGCTGTGCGGCGCCGGGCTGGTGACGATCCTGCTGGCGAATGATCCGGAACGGCTTGGCGCGGGGATTCTTGCCTGCGCCGTCCTCTATGGCGGGTTCATGGCGGTGCGGCGCGGCTGGGTCACGACTGCCGATGCGGCCGGTGATGAGGCGGCGCCAGAGGCGGCAGAGTTCAGACTGCCTTACGGCGTGATCATCTTTCTTGGCCTGGCGATCCTGCTGGCCACCCTGACCGAGGGCGGGATCATTGACTGGTCGGCGCTGCATCTTCACCGCGCACTCGGCCTTCCCTATGCCGAGGCCGGCCATGCCGTGCTGTGGTTCAGCGTCGCCATGACCGCTACCAGATTCGCCGGCGACTGGCTGACAGATCGCATCAGGCCGCACCTGCTTCTTGCCGTGCCGCTGATCATCGCCGCCATATTGTTGATGATGGCCGTCACCACGGCACAGGTGCCGCTGCTGATGTCGGCCTATGTGGTGATGGGGCTGGCGCTTGGCAACGCCTTTCCGATCATCGTGTCGGAGGCCGGGCGCGCCGCCGGCGACAGGCCGCTTCGCGAGATTTCGATCATTGTCGGCTTTGCCTATGTCGGGCTGATCAGCGGGCCGGCGCTGTTCGGTGTCACGGCGCATCTTGTCGGGCTTGATTCCACCCTGCTGGTGCTTGGCATGCTGGCCCTCATCCTGGGTCTGGCAAGCTTTGCCCTGCCACGTTTTTCCGGACCACCTTCTACCGGATCCCATTCTATCGGACCCCATTCTGCCGGACCCCATTCTGCCGGACCCCATTCTGCCGGACCCCATTCTGCCGGCCGGGCCACAAACCGCTA
>CBFHRT010000080.1:0-9996 GCA_965658285.1 Puniceispirillaceae bacterium (SeqCode)
GCCGGATGTCACGATTGATCCAGGTCTCGGCGCGGCCATCCCCAAGCGCGGCGCATTCATCGATCACGGCGGGGAAGTCCTTGTCGATAGTGACGGTGAAGCGCTGCTGGCGCACGGTGCGGGCAAGACGGCGCGGCAGATGAAATTCATGCCGCGCGCCCTCGCGCCAGGCCAGCGGGATCAGCGCCCGCACGTCCGGGTCGTAGAATTTGATTTCCCGGCTGTCGGCGCTGTCGGCCATCGGAAAGACGCCGAGCGAATAGGCCTTGATCAGCGTTTCGGGTGAAAAGGCGAAGCGCGCGGCCATGATCATGTTCCCTGATTGCGGGCGGGCCTGCCGAAACCGTCAGCCGTCACCGTAATTCAAGCGTCATCGTCGTTCAGGAAATGCTCCTCGAGCCAGCGGATATTGTAACTTCCGTCAATCACCGCAGGCGCGTCGACCAGTCTTTCATGCAAGGTAAGAGTCGTCGGGATTGGCTCGACAACGAATTCCTGCAACGCGCGCTTTAACCGTGACAGGCAGTGCGCCCGGTCATCACCATAGACGATCAGCTTGGCAATCAGGCTGTCATAAAAGGGCGGCACCGAATAGCCGGCATACAGGCAGGAATCAACGCGGACGCCTGGACCGCCGGCCGCGTGATAGGCGGTGACCCGCCCCGGCGTCGGCATGAAGGTCTCGGGATGTTCGGCATTGATCCGGCATTCGATGGCATGGCCGGTGAAGGTCACTTCATCCTGGGTGAAGGACAGCGGCATGCCGGCGGCGATCCTGATTTGCTCGCGCACAAGGTCGACGCCGGTAACGGCCTCGGTGATCGGATGTTCGACCTGCAGGCGCGTATTCATCTCGATGAAGAAGAACTCGCCATTTTCATACAGGAATTCCATCGTGCCGACGCCTAGATAGCCCATGCGCCGCGTGGCCTCCGCCGCGATGCCGCCGATTTCGGTCCGCTGCTCGGCGCTCAGGACCGGCGAGGGGGCTTCCTCGAACAGCTTCTGGTGCCGCCGCTGGATCGAACATTCGCGTTCACCGAGATGCACGACATTGCCGTGGCTGTCGGCGATCACCTGAACCTCGATATGGCGTGGCTGGCCAAGATAGCGTTCGAGATAGACAGTGTCGTCGCCAAACGCGGCTTTCGCCTCGGAACGGGCCGAACTGAACGCCTCGGCAAGATTATCTGCGGTTTCGGCGACTTTCATTCCGCGGCCGCCGCCGCCTGATGCCGCCTTGACCAGCAATGGATATCCGACATCACCGCCGACACGGCGTGCCTCGTCAATCGTCGGCACCGCGCCGGGCGATCCGGGAACCAGCGGCAGGCCGGCCTCGGCAGCGGTGATCTTGGCCTCGACCTTGTCACCCATCGACCGGATATGGCGGGGCTCCGGGCCGATGAAGGTCAGGCCGTGTGCCGCGACAATCTCGGCAAAGTCGGCATTCTCGGCCAGAAAGCCGACGCCGGGATGGACCGCATCGGCGCCGGTGATTCCGGCGGCCGTGATGATCGAGGCGATATTGAGATAGGAATCGGTGCTGGATGGCGGCCCGATACAGACGGATTCATCGGCCAGACGGACCGGCATTGAATCGGCGTCCGCCGTCGAATGCACGACGACATTCGGGATCTTCAGTTCCTGACAGGCGCGAAGCACGCGCAGCGCCACATCGCCCCGGTTGGCTATGAGAATCTTTTTGAACATCACTCGATAACGACCAGCACTTCGCCGAATTCCACCGGCTGACCGTTCTGCACCATGATCTGTGTGATCTTGCCATCGGTCGGCGCAGTGATCGGGTTCATCACCTTCATCGCCTCGACAATCAGCACTGTCTGGCCTTTCTTCACGGCATCACCAACCGCAACAAAAGCCGGCGCGTCAGGCTCTGCTGCGACATAGACCGTGCCAACCATTGGCGAGGTGAGGGCGCCGGGATGCGATGCCGGGTCATCGGCCGGAGTGGCGGCAGGTGCGGCAGGTGCCGCTGTGACCGCCGGTGCCGCTACCGGTGCCGCCACCGGAGCGACGGCCGGACTGGCCGCGCCGGTGACGCGTGACAGGCGTACAGACAGATCGGCCGTTTCATATTCGAGTTCGGCAAGGCCGGATTCGTCCAGAATGTCCGCCAGTGCCTTGACGAGCGCTGTATCGCCCGTGCCCGATGTCTTTGGGCCTTTTGCCATTTAACCGGCCTCCCTTGCCATTTCCAGAATACCCCTGATCGCCATGATGTATGACATGGGACCAAAACCGAGAACAACACCGTCTACCACCGCCGAGATCATCGAATGATGCCGGAAGGTTTCGCGCTTGTGAATATTTGAAAGATGAACTTCGATCTTCCGCCCCGGAAAAAGGGCCAGCGCATCGCGCACCGCCACCGAAGTGTGGGTCAGCGCCGCGGCGTTGATGACAATCCAGTCGGCATCACCGACGGCCTGCTGAATGGTGGTCACGATCTCGGCCTCGCCATTGGACTGCATCCAGTCAAGCGTCACCTCCTCGGCGTTGCAGATGGCCCGGCATTTCGCTTCCATGTCGGCCAGCGTGTCGGCCCCATAGATGCCAGGCTCGCGCGTGCCGAGCATGTTCAGGTTAGGCCCGTTGATGGCCAGTATTTTTAGCGATGCCGTCATCATCAAAATCCTGCTGTGCCCGAGCGTTCGCGTCAGCTGTTCGCGGCGCGTTCATCGGCAATGATCTCGCGCATCTGGTCAAGGCCGATGGCCCCCGGAATGACCTGGCGGCCGATGACCAGTCCCGGCGTTCCGGAAATCTCCAGCTGCTGTGCGGCGGCGCGGGTGCGCGCGATGATGGCTTCGACCGCCGGGCTGTTCATGTCGGCCTGCAGCCTGTCGAGATCGGCGCCGGCTGATGTCGCCGCTGCCAGTATGCTGTCCATCGAGATGGCGCCGCGCGCCGTCATCATGGCGACATGGAAATCCTCGAAGACACCCTGCGCCTGCGCCGCGATGCCGGCCTGTGCGGCCAGAACCGAGGTTTCGCTCAGAATGGGGAATTCCTTGATCACCAGCTTGATATCGCCATCGGCGGCGATCAGATCCTGCAATGGCTTGAAGACGCGCTTGCAATAACCGCAATTATAGTCGCTGAACTCATAGATCACGAAGCTGGCGTCCGGATTGCCAAGAAACGGGTCGCCATCATCATTCTTCAGGATGAACATCGCCTGATCACGCCGCTCGGCGGCCTCGCGCTCGGCAAGTGAGAGCAGGGCCTCGCGGACCACCTCGGGGTTGGCGAGAATATAGTCGCCAATCATCTTTTCCAGCGCCGCGCGATCGACATCCTTGATGTCCGCATTGGCCGGCAGGCCGGCCCCGATTGTGACGCACAGCGCTGCCATGAGGCAGGCGGCCAGCCTTGTCAGGTGACGGATCATGATGATGTGACTCCCGTTTCGATGTCGCGGCAACATATACCAATCGGCGGCGCCTTTGCCTAGCGCCAAGGGCGCTTTCCTATTGCCGGTCCTTGCTGTAGCGGAACACGATGTCGCTGGCGCGGCGATGCAACACCGGATCCAGCCCGTCCACGGCCATGACACGGCGGCCCAGCTGGGCGGCGCGGGCACCGTCATTCAGAAGAATGGCCTCGTTGGCGAGGGCAAGATCGGCCTCGGCAATGCGCCCGGACTTGCCAAGCGCAATGCCATACTGACGATGCAGGAACGCCCATTCGGCCTCGCTGTCATGCGCGGATTCCAGCGCGGTGATGGCCCGTTCAAGATTGGCCGCGCCGCCATTGGCAATCAAAGCCCGCGCCAGATTGATCAGGATCAGGCCGCTGCCGGGTCGGCGCTCAAGCGCGTGTTCATAGGCCGCGGCGGCGTCAACCGGGCGGGCCAGCGCGAACAGGATATCACCGCGGAATTCATGAAAATACGGGTCATGCGGATGGTCTGAATTGAGCGCTTCCATCCGTGCCAGCGCCGCCCTTAGGTCGCCGCGGCGGTAATCGGCGATGGCCAGCATATAGTCCGCAAGCATCGTATTCGGTGCCGTTTCCGCCGCCATCGACTTGACCCTTCGCGGGGTTTCGGTCCAGGCGATCATCTTGGCCTTGATGCGCAGAAACAGCGCCTCGGCCGTTGGCGGTGCCGGTTTATCACTGTGTGGTGACCCGTTCATGTGATCCTGAAAGGTCTGCAGCCGGTCGGCCGCGCCGGGATGCGTCGCGTAATAGGGCGCCTGGCGACTTTCGGGAAGGCTGCGCTGACGTTTCATACGCTGCATCAAATCGCGCAGCCCGACAGCTGACAGGCCGTTTTCCTCAAGCAGCCGGAGGCTGATTTCATCGGCAATGGACTCGGCCCGCCGGCGGGACGCCAGAAACCCGCGCGCGGCCTGATCATTGCCGCCGATCAGCACGCCGGCGGCGGCATCACCGCCACCACCGGCGGCGACGGCGATGGCCGCCACGGTCGCCAGCGCGGCAGCGCCGCTTGCCTGTTGCAGATCATCATCAATCCGCTGCACATGGCCTTCCTTGATATGGCCAAGCTCGTGCGCCAGCACACCGATCACCTCAAGCGACGACTGCGCCTCGACGAGAAGGCCGGAATGCATGTAGATCATCCGCCGCGCCGCAACAAAGGCGTTGTAGTTCGGGTCAAGGATCACGCGCGTGCCGACACTTCCCGGCACATAGCCGGCGGCGCTTTCCAGCGGCCCGAGAAGGTCCGCAAGGCCGGCCTCGATCTCGGTGTCGCGGATCATGCCCGCAGATGCCGACATGCTGGCGAGCATGGCAAGGCCGGCAACCATCAGGGAGACGGTGCGTAATCGGCCGGCTTTCGAGAGGCTGAGCATCGGATATTCAGTCCCACTATTCTTCAGGCCCACTATTCTTCAGGCCCACTATTCTTCAGGCCCACTATTCTTCAGGCCCACTATTCTTCAGGCCCACATTTCTGAGCGATGATGGCATTATCGCACATTTGTGGCGCTTTGACGGCTTATCTGATATCACGCTGCCGTGATTTCACACAAATATGGACATTTACAGCATGCCGTTGAAAACGACATCGACGAATTCGGTCCCCGCCTTTCTTGCGATGGCTGTGATGAACGCGTCGAGCCAGCTTGAGGCGGCGGGCGCGAATATGGTGCATCTCGAGGTTGGTCAGCCATCCTCGCCGCCACCCGAAGCGGTGAACAGGGCGCTGGCAAACGCATTGGCACAGACCTCGACACATGGTTATTCACTGGCCTTCGGCGAGACCGCGCTGCGCCAGCGTATCGCCGCGCATTATGGCGACTTCTATGGTGTTGCGGCCGACCCGGACCGGATCGTGATTACCCCCGGATCATCACTCGGCTTTGCCCTTGCCTTCCTCGCCGCCTTTGACCGGGGGGATCGCATTGCGTTGGCAACGCCAGGCTATCCGGCCTATCGTAATCTGATGCTGGCGTTGGGGATCGAGCCGGTGCACATGCCCGCACGCGCCGCCCAGGGCTGGGTTCCCGACCTCGAAGCGCTTGGCGCCGACGGCGCACCCCTCCCGGATGGCATTCTTCTGGCAAGCCCGGCCAATCCGACAGGGGTGGTGATGTCGGATGACGAGGTGAAACGCATCTGTGAATGGTGTCACCAAAACGGCGTTCGCCTGATCATGGACGAGATCTATCACGGTCTGACCTTCGGTGCCCGCCCGGCAACCGCGCTGTCCTTCAGCGACAGTGTCATCGTGGTGAATTCCTTCTCGAAATATTTCTGCATGACCGGCTGGCGTGTCGGCTGGGCGATCTTCCCGCCTGATCTCCTGGAGACGGTCGAACGTCTGGCGCAGAACCTCTATATCGGGCCGCCGCGCCCGATGCAGGCAGGGGCATTGGCCGCCTTCGATGATTATCCGTCTCTTGACCGCCATGTCGAACGGTATCGCGAAAACCGTGATGTCCTGATCCGCGATCTTCCCGACGCGTTTCTGGGCGACATTGCCCCGTCGGACGGGGCCTTCTATCTCTATGTCGATATCAGCAATCTTGGCATGAAGACGCCGGATTCGATGGCGCTGGCAGATGCGTTGCTTCGCGAGGCGCATGTCGCCTGCACGCCGGGGGTCGATTTCGACCGGGATGAGGGCCACCGGCATCTGCGGCTGTCCTATGCCGGCAGCACCCGGGACATGAAAGAAGCCAGCCGCAGGATCAACGACTGGCTTCCGACATTTCTGACGTCACGATAGGGCAACGGGACCGCGTCAGCCGCGGTTCCACCACCCCTTGCGCTTGCTTGACGCGTCGGTCTGGCCAACCTCGACAACATCCTGCGGGGCAGAGCTGATCGGCGCCCGTGACGTGGCATTATCGCCATCATCACCGCTACCATCACCGCCATTTGGCGCCGGTTCGTCAGTTGCCTTCGCCTTGGTGGCCTTCTTGGCAGCTTTCTTGGCGGTCTTTTTCTTTGTTGTGCCGGCTGACTTGGCGGCCTTCGCACGGGTGGCTTTTTTCTTCGCCGGTGCCCCGTCGCCGGACATTGCTTCGCCTGTTGTATCAGCGTCGCTGTCTGCGGCCGGCGTGTCAGCCGCCGGTGTCTCGGCAGCTTTGGCAGCTTTCTTGCGGGTCCGCCGCTTCGGCTTGGCCTCGGCGTCAGCATCACGCGTGTCTGCTGAGGTTTCGACTGACGCCTCTGCCGACGCGTGCCGGTGCGTCTGCTGGTGCGTCTGCCGGTGCGTCTGTTGGTGTGGCATCGGCGCTCTCGCCAGCATCATCCACAATGGCTACGGCATCAGCCTTCTTGCGTCCGCGTGATCTGCCACGGGACTTGCCGCGTGTTTTGGTCTCGGAACCAGTGTCGCCATCCTCCGATGCGGCATCGGCAGCCGGACTGTCACCATCGGCGGTGTCTGGCTGATCGTCATTGGCGGGCGCCTTGGCGCCATCATCGGCAGATACGGCCTCGCCCGCGTTATCGCCAGCCTCGCCGCCGCGCCGCCGCCGCCGCCGGCCGCCGCGACGGCCCCGCTTGCGCCGTTTCGGCTGATCGTCCTCGCCCTCGTCCTCATCCGGACTGTCCGGCGTGTCATCATCGTTGCTTTCGGCTGGCGCGGCATCCTTTTTGACTGGCGGCCTTGCCGGCTTGCGGTTGTTATTGCCCTGAAAGCCGACCCGCTCAACCTCATGCTCGGTCGCGATCAGCCTGTCACCGGCCAGAATTACAATCCGCATCTCGAACCGTTCTTCGAGTGCGCTGATGGCGTCGCGCTTGTGATTCAGGATATAGAGGGCGACATCGCTATTGATGGTCACGCGAAGCTCATCCATACGGCCTTTCGCGGCCTCTTCTTCGATCACCCGCAGCATCTGCAGCGCCGCGGTCTCGACCGAGCGGACCCGGCCCGTGCCTTCACAGTGTGGACAGACGGAACTGATCGACTCATTGAAGCTGATCCGCAGCCGCTGGCGTGACATCTCGAGAAGACCGAAATGGCTGATCGACCCGATTTGGATGCGCGCCCGGTCATTGCGCATCGCATCTTTCATGCGACGCTCGACGGCCGTCCGGTTCCGGTTGTCCTCCATATCGATGAAATCGACGACGATCAGGCCCGACAGGTCGCGAAGGCGAAGCTGGCGTGCCAGTTCATCGGCGGCCTCGAGATTCGTCTTCAGCGCCGTTTCCTCGATATTACGCTCGCGTGTCGACCGCCCGGAATTCACGTCGATGGCGACCAGCGCCTCGGTCTGGTTGATCACAAGGTACCCGCCAGACCGCAGGGTGACCTGCGGGCTGTGGATCGTGTCCATCTGCTGCTCGACCTGATAGCGCTGAAAGATCGGCAGGGACTCTTCATATTTCTGCACGCGCTTCACATGACTCGGGATCAGCATCTTCATCTGCGCCCGGGCTTCCTTGTAGGCGTCATCGCCCTCGACAAGAACCTCGTCGACCTCGCTTGTATAGAGATCGCGGATCGAGCGCTTCACCAGGTCGCCTTCCTCATGGATCAGGCTTGGCGCCTGTGATTCCAGCGTCTTGGTGCGGATCTCGTCCCACAGCTTGGACAGGTAGGCATAGTCGCGGGCAATCTCGGTCTTTGTCCGCTTGGCACCGGCCGTCCGCACAATGACAGCCGTCCCGTCCTGGACATCAAGCCCGCCAACAATGGTCTTCAGCCGCTTCCGGTCGGTGACGTTGGTGATCTTGCGACTGACACCGCCGCGCCGCGTCGAGTTTGGCATCAGAACACAATAGCGGCCGGCAAGTGACAGGTAGGTTGTCAGCGCGGCACCCTTGTTGCCGCGTTCCTCCTTGACGACCTGCACAAGCAGAATCTGCTTGCGCGACACCACTTCCTGGATCTTGTAGCGGCGGATCTGGCGGCGGGGCCGGATCTCTTCTTCATCGGCATCTTCGCCGCCAACGGTTTCGGGCGCGCCATCGACTTCCTCGGCGCTGTCCTCATCCTCGGCAGAATCGCGTTCGGCGCGGACCAGCGCCTCACGGTCCTCGACCGGAATGCGATAGTAATCGGGGTGAATTTCGCTGAAGGCCAGGAAGCCCTGGCGGTTGCCACCATATTCAACAAAGGCCGCCTGAAGCGAAGGCTCGACACGCGTTACGCGTGCCAGATAAACATTGCCTTTAAGTTGTTTGCGGTTTTCGGTCTCGTAATCGAAATCCTCAATTCGGGTGCCACTCAGCAGGACAACCCGTGTTTCTTCGGACTGTCGGCCGTCGATAAGTAATCTTTTTGTCATAGACATGTCTCTTTCCGGCCACGTTCGCCGGTGATCGCACAGGGCGGTCCTGATAAAGGCAACGTGGGGAATGTTGGTTCGTGGACATCACATGACAGCCGTCACGCAAGACAACTGCCGGGCGAAGGGCCTTCGACAGGTTTTGCGGGGTTGGGCAGGTCATGGATTGGTCCCACGAAAAGGTTCACACAATGGTATCGGGCGCCTGTCGCACAAGCCGGCAGCCGCGGGACATCTCAATTGGTCTGGCATAGCTGCTCGGGGCGGTATCGCCCGAGGGATCTTCTGTCACGCTGTGATCGGTCGACTGGGCGACACTTGCCTTTTCGGCGACCTGCAAACCTTTTTCGGAGGCTATCAGATCGCGCCTCAGCGCATCCGTTCACTGCTAAGGTTGACTATATACACCCAAAAAGCAAAATGCCAACAACGATAAATAGTGCCATCTGCCGCCGCCGGGTGTTCTGCCCCGGGATTGCGCCATCTGGGGTTTGAAAAAGAGTGACGCTGAACAGGTTATGTCAATTCAAACGGCTGCTGGCCAGAGGCCTGCTGACCCTCGCGGTTTTCGCCGCCTCGGTTCTGACCCCGGGGCTGGTGACGTCGGGCCTTGTCTGGGCCGCCGACAGCGCGATCACCGGACTGCGCATCGGCGGGGTCGATCTTGACGGGCAGCAGGCGCTCCGGGTTGTTGTCGAAACCGACCGGCCGGTGCAGGCGCAGCTTACTCTTCTGGCTGACCCCTACCGGTTTGTTGTCGACATTCCGGATGCCGCCTGGCGCGTTGACGGCGTTCCGCGGAGCGGCGCCGTCGGCCATGCGCCGGCAACAGCCTACCGTTATGGCAGGCCCGACCCGCAAACTGGCCGGGTGGTGATCGAGATGGAGGCGCCTGCCGCGCCGGTCCGTCGTTTTGCCCTGCCGGCCGGAGAGGGGCGTGGCCATCGGCTGGTCTTTGACCTTGTCGATAAGGGGCAGACCGCGTTCCAGGTCGCGGCAAAGACCCTGACGCGAGAAGGGCTTCGCGGTTATGGTAATGGCAATGGTAATGGCAATGGCAATGAAGCCGCGCCAGCCGCCACACCGCCATCAAAAGCAAAGCCTGTTTCAAAGCCGGCCGTACCTCGGCAGGCAAAGCCGGCGCCGGCGGCACCTGAGGTGGCGGCGCCGTCATCTCGCCCGAAATGGACGGTATTCATCGATGCCGGCCATGGCGGCAAAGATCCCGGTGCCATTGGCAAATCAAAGACGCAGG
>CBFHRT010000081.1:0-9987 GCA_965658285.1 Puniceispirillaceae bacterium (SeqCode)
ACGCCGCCGCCGCCGCGCCCGCAATCCCCATGCCGTCACCGGCGACAAAAATGCCCTCAACCGAACTCTGGCCATACATATCGGTTTGCGGGGTCCAGCACAGCTGGCGCGGATGCCATCTATGCGCCAGATCGCTCGCCATTGTCAGGTTCACGTTGGGAACAACGCCCTGATGAATGAACACATGCTCCGCCGGGATGGTTTGACGTTGCCCGTCGGCAGTCTGGAAGGTCACACCGGTTGCGCTGTGATCTCCGGTGATCGCAACCGAGGTGGCGGCGACATGATAATCCGTATTCCGGCGAATCCCGGCACGCCAGCGCAGGCCCTTCAGCAGCAACCCCGGTTGCAGCAACGCCGGCAGCGCCAGCAGGTAATGTCGCAGCCGCAGCCGCGCCGGCGCGGTATCGACCACCGCCTTCACGGCAAATCCTGCCTGCAAATACTGCCAAACCGTCAGGTAAAACAACGGTCCCGAACCCACGAACACGGCCTCGTCGGCCCCGCTGCCACCGGTTTTCAGCATCGTTTGCGCCGCCCCGACGCTCATCACGCCGGGAAGGGTCCAGCCGGGGATGGGCATCGGTCGTTCCATCGCGCCGGTCGCGATCAGAACGGCACCGGCCTGTACTTTCTGTGCCGCGCCCTGCCGACTGAAGAATACCTGTCTGTCCTTGGTGATCTGCCATACCCGGCTTTCAGACAACAAGTCAGCTGACACCCGGAGAAAGGCATCCGCAAGACCGGCTCCCGACCAGTAGTCTGCGCCAAGATATGAGCCGGCTTGCCGCTGGTCCCGGTTCTGCGTGATATGCCGATATACCTGGCCACCCGGCGCTGGCTGATCATCGAGAACAAGCGTGCTGAAATCATGCTGTGATGCCTCGATGGCGGCGGCAAGGCCAGCCGGGCCAGCGCCTATGATCACCAGATCATAATGCGATTTGACACTCATGACACGGCCTTGTCCGCACGGCTTATCGGCAGATAAAGCCGCAAGCCATCTTCGGCATATGTCTGGCAGGCCTGTTCAACCCGTCCATCCGCAAGCGTGATCATGCAATCGAAACAGACACCCATCATGCAATAGGGCCCGCGCGGCGTGCCATTCGGCGCGGCATGGACGGCGCTGAACCCCGCATTCAGAAGAACATTCGCAACAGCCTCACCAGCTGTCGCCATATAGGGCTTGTCGTCAATATAGATCGTGACCGTGTGATGCTGCGGCTTAATCTGGCGAAACATCGAACCGCCTTTCCGTGAATTCATGCAGATTATGGCCAAGCCCGCCGGCGGCAATATCACCGGCAAGGTCATAGGCATGCGCTGCTGCCAGGGTTACGCCGCTGTGACAGGTCACAGCATAGGCCCCGGGATGCGTGATTGATTGATCATAGACAGGATAGCCATCAGGAGACATCACGCGCAGCGCACCCCAACTGCGGATGATTTGCTGGTTCTTCAGGGCGGGAATCGTCCGCTCTGCCCGGTGGGCGATCTGTGCCATGACATCGGTCGTTGAGGAAATATCAAAGCCGACCTCCTCCTTGCTGTCACCGATCATGATGCTGCCTTCGGCGGTCTGGCGCAGCAGGGTCATGGGAAGTCTGATCAATCTGTCTGTTTTCTGGGTGACCAGGATCTGGCCCTTTTGCGGGCGCACAGGCTGGCGCAGACCAACCAGAGGGGCAAGCTTTCTATTGCCAAGCCCGGCGGCAAGAACAAGCCGCGGCGCCCGAAACAGACCCTTTTTGCTGGTAACGGTGAAAATGCCCTTCTGGTGCGCAATGTCATCAACCTCGGCATCGGATTGCACGCAGCCACCATGACGCAGAAAACCGTCATGCAGGCTTCTGAGCAGATAGAGCGGATTGACATGGCCATCGGATGGACACCAGGAACCACCAACAACATCGGGACCCAGATCAGGCTGGATATCAAGAAGCGCCTGCCTGTCCAGCATCTCATAGGTGAATCTGCCATTCTGATGCGATCGCAACAGGTCCAGCCTTGCCTTGCGGTCATCATATTCTTCCTGGCTGAGGCAGATATGAATCCCGCCCTCCTGCTCAAGCCCCAGATCATGCCCGGTCGTATCCTGAAGTTCGTCGCAGAAGGTCGGCCATAATTCGGAGGACCGCATGGTCCAGTCGGCATAGGCGGAAAATCCGGCGCCCTTGCCCTGCACCCACACCAGCCCGAAATTTCCCCGCGCGGCTTTGAAAGCGGTGTCAGAAGACTCAAGCAGAACACTGGCAAACCCGCGCCGGGCGAGGCCGTAAGCGATGCTGAATCCCACCAAACCACCACCAATGACAATGATTTCGTGATTCTGTTCTATGTGAATCTGCCTGGTCGATAAGGGTGGAGATCAATATCGGGCGTGTGGCCAGTGACACAGTCAGCGATCATTCGACCTGTGCTTGGCGCCTGGCTCAACCCATAATGCGAGTGGCCAAAAGCCGCATAGAGCCCGTCCAAACCGTCAATTCTGCCAATACATGGCAGGCTGTCGGGAAATGTAGGTCTTCGCCCCATCCACGGTTCCGCGTCATCCAGATTGATCGCCGGGAACAGGCTTTTCAGTGCCTTTTTGAACACAAAGGCACGTCGATGATCCGGCGCAGCCTGAATGCCTGCGAATTCCGCCGTGCCGGCAACCCGAACCCCGGCCGCCATCTGACTGGCGACGCACATATGTTCCACATCCATGATGGAATTGTTGATCTCGACGCCGGGATTTCGGCACACAAGGTGATAGCCACGTTCGGCTTCGAGCGGTAGGTGCAGGCCAAACGGCTTTAGAAGCGATGCTGACCAGACGCCGGCTGCCAGGACGAGATGCGCGGCGTCATGATGCCGGTCCTCACAATGGGCAGACCATCCCCCTGCGGTACGGGTGATGCTCTTTGTTTCGGACTGAACGAACCTGACCCCCAAGGATTTCGCCTTTTCAGCAATGGCCTTGCCAATCGCAGACGGGTTGAGCGCACGTCCTTGCCCATGAATCAGAATGGCGGCTTCGTACTCATGGGAAATATGCGGCTCACGCTCTCGCAATTCACCAGCCGCAATGAGACTCACCGGCACGTCTCGCCTTTGCCTCATCCGCCATCCCAACTGGTCCAGGCTCGCCTGTGCGGCATTCTTGTATACGAAGACATAGACCGAGTCCCTGACCAGTTCGAGCGCCGGCGTATCTTGAAGCAGGGCTCGATAATGCGACGGGGAATTCCGGCTCAATGCCATCATCGCATCACCGATACCATCAATGCGATCAGCCTTGCCGGCGGACAGGAATTTCAGCGCCCAGGGCAGAAAGGACGGCGCGTGGCGCGCGCGGACAAAGACCGGGCCTTCCGGATCGAGAAGCCATCGGGGTATCTTGCGCCACAGACCCGGCACCGATTGCGGCACACAGCTCCAGGGCGAAATGACGCCTGCATTGCCGAAACTTGTTTCCTCACAGGGCGGCTTGCGGTCGATCACGGCGACGGAAAGGCCGCGCTCCGCCAGTTGCAACGCGCAGCAGACACCGACAATGCCGGCACCAATGACGACGACATCGTCCTGCTTACGCTTGCCCTTCCCGGTCATAGCCTGCCCCGCCTCTGTGCCCGCCTCTGTGCCCGCCTCTGTGCCCGCCTCTGTACCTGTCTCTGTGGCAATCATTCAGCCGTCAGGGATGGTCATACGCATGGTGTCATTCGGCCGGTTCCGGCACCGCCCGGCGCCTGTAGGCCAGAATCTGCATCACCAGCACCGGCGCTGCAAAAAGCGCCGCATACAAAGTTGAAGTGAAGGTGGGCGCGACAAGAAAGATTCCGGCGATGCCAAACAGGGCGCGGCTCGGGCCACTCATGTTCGCGAGGAAATACCCGGCAACCGAGGCCGATAGCAGGAACACGCCAAGGCCACATGTAATCACGGTGTGCAGGAATTCCTGCCAGGTGAAATAGTCATCGAGAACGATCAGCATGGCCGGTGAATAGACAAACACCATCGGCACTAGAAGCTTGCCAATGCCCAGCGAGAAGGCGGACAGACCGGTCCTGAACGGGTTCGATCCGGCGATACCGGCAGCGGCATAGGCCGAGGCACAGACCGGCGGCGTGATCTCTGAAATCACCCCGTAATAGAGAACGAACAGATGCGATGCCAGCGGCGGAATGCCAAGGTTGGCCAGAGCCGGTTGGGCCACCGTTGCCAGCATCACATAGAGCGCAGTCGTCGGCAGTCCAGCGCCCATCAGGATACAGGTCACCGCAATCAGGATCAGCGATATGAACAGGGTGATGTCATTCAGCGTGAAGTCGGCAAACGGGATCAGGGAAAACAGCGGCATGATGGATTCGCCCATGCCAAGCGCGCTGTTGGTCACCATGAAACCAAGCCGGAAGCCGAGGCCCGTGGCATTGACGACACCGACGACGATGCCAATCGCCGCACAGACCGCGCCAACCGAGAGCGCATATTTCACCCCCTGAGAGGCGCCGGAAATCAGATCGCCAACACCGATACGATGGGCCGGATTGATGAAGCCGACGATCAGAACAGCGGTGATGCCCCAGAAAGCCGCCATATGCGGCGAATAGCCCGAGAACAGGACATAGATCAGCACAATCAGCGGAATCGCCGTCATCCAGCCGCGCCTGATGACCTCGAAAAATTGCGGAATCTGCTCCGCCGACAGGCCCTTCAGCCCCAGCTTCTTGGCCTTGAAATGGACGATCGACATCACGCCGATATAGTGCATGGCGGCCGGCACTGCCGCGGCAATCACCACGGTGCTGTAGGGAATTTCCAGGAATTCGGCCAGCACGAAGGCAGCCGCCCCCATGATCGGCGGGGTGATCTGGCCACCGGCGCTGGCAGCGGATTCAACGCCGCCGGCGAAATGTCCCGGATACCCGCTTTTCTTCATGTTCGGAATGGTCAGCGACCCGGTCGAGACGGTATTCGCGATCGACGAGCCTGAGATGGTGCCGAACAGCGCCGATGACACCACCGACACCTTCGCCAGCCCGCCTGTGTAGCGGCCGGCGGCAACCGTGGCCAGATCGACAAAGAACTGCCCCAGACCGATACGCTGCGCCAGCACGCCGAACAGGACGAAATGGAACACCACTGTCGAGACAATCCACAGCGTGACGCCATAGATTCCCAGATCGGGGAAATACATGTTGTTGACGAACAGCGACCAGCTCAGGCCCGGATGCTTCAATATCTGAATCGGAATATAGGGGCCCAGCACCGCATAGCCGGTGAAAAGCAGAATGATGATCGGAACGATGATGCCGATCGTCCGGCGAACAGCCTCGAGAAGCACGAGGATCAGCAGAGTGCCAAACACAACGTCGATGGGAAGCGGCACACCCATCCGCAAAACCTGTTCGGGGATCGAATAGGTAAACCCGAAGACATTCAGATCGAGACCGTACCAGGTCACCCCCACATAAAGGGATGACATCACACCGATCACAATGAACAGCCAGTCATAGAAGGGGACACCAGACAACCGTCCCATCACGTCTGACGATCCGCCGCCTGCCTTCAGCTTCTTGAAAGCCGGGAAAGAGATGAAAATGAGAATAATGACACCCGACATGTGGGCGCCCATGTGCCAGAAATCGACCGGCACACCGATTCCAGCTGTCACATAGTGGTAGAGGGCGAAAAGAACACTGAACCAGAGAACAAATTTGGCCAGCCATGCGCCGATCGGGCGTGTCTGTAATGAATCGTCATACTTGCTCTCCAGCGAGAGCGCCCGTTCAAGACTGAACTTTTCCACCTTAAACTCCTGGAATACGCACAAAAAATCGGGGGCGCCGGTTTGGCGCCCCCGTAGCAATGATTACATCAAGCCAGCTTCTTTATAGAAGCGTTCGGCGCCCGGATGCAGCGGGATGAGAACACCCTTCAGAGCGGTCGAAGGCTGGATGGCTTTGCCTTTCGGATGGCCCTTGTCCAGCAGCTTGCGGGTATTGTCATTCCACAATGCCTTGGTGATGTCATAGATCAGGTCTTCAGGCTGATCGATGGAGGTGATGAGCTGGCCGTTCACCGCCACGGTGTTGACGTCATAGCCGATGTTTTCATAAACACCCGACGTGATCACATCCTCAACATAGTAGGGAATGATTTCGTTGATCGTCTTCTGCTCGTCGGCAGAGAAGCTGTAGAGATCAAAGCCCTTTGTCGACCCAAGCTGGATCAGAGCCGACAGCGGCGTGCCGGCAGCATAGAAGAATGCGTCAATCTGGCCGTCGGCAAGACGCTGCGCACTCTGACCAACATTCAACTCATACTCGTCGGCCTTGATCCCGTAATGGTTCAGAATCATCCGGACCGACACCTGAGTTCCCGAGCCGGCTGCGGCAACGCCGACCTTCATGCCGTTCAGGTCCTTCAGGCTGTTCAGCTTGGTGCCCTTTTTCAGGACCAGGTGCATGCTCTCCGGATACAGGTTCGCGATGACACGGATCTTGTCCTTCTTGTTGTCGACAAACTTGCCCTGACCGTTATAGCTCTGCACAACAGTCTGCGCTCCGGCAAGACCGGCATCAAGCGAACCTGCCTGAATGGCGTTTGCGTTGAAGACAGAGGCCGTGGTGGAAACCGCGATGGCCACAAGGCCGGGAACGCCGCAGCTGCCGCCCTTGTCACAGGGGCGTGAACCCGGCGGATTGGAAATCGCATTGGCAATCAGACCACCGATTGGATAGTAGGTGCCGCCAGTGCCTCCGGTTCCGATCTTGAAGAACCGCATGTCCTGTGCTGATGCCACACCTGCAAAAGCGAAACTCGCTGTCAGCAGTGTTGCAACAAATTTAACCCATCTTTTCATTACATATCTCCCTGGCTTGGCCATGTTGAATAGCGGGAAGGTCTGGTAAATCGACCGGGCCTGGATTGAACCCCGTCGTTTAGGCTGCGCCGGTCAGCGCATGGCTTGGGCGAGCCCTGCCTCCCCTGATTAAAATGAAGCCAAACTTGCCAGTCATTTACAAGGAAAATCTGATAAAGGGAAAATCTGATAAAGGGAAAATCTGGCGATGCATGCAACTGGCTGCGCCGGAGGGTGCGGTTATCAACCCTGACCGCCCAGCATCTCCGAGAGTTGATCCTCATAGGCGTAGAGGGCCGCGAGCCCCCCTGTATGCACGAAGCACACGCTGGCACCTTTGGGAATGTCGCCCGAGTCGACAAGCGACGGCACCGCCGCGAAACTCTTTGCCGTATAGACGGGGTCGAGAAACAAGCCCTGCGTAGAGGCCATCAGCCTTATGGCCGCAAGGGTCTTGTCGCCGATCCTGCCATAACCTGGCGCAAGCGCGCCATCCCAGAGGTGGATATCGTCACTTGTCACCTGACCTGCCGGGGCATAAAGCTCACCAAGCCGTTTCAGCACGCGTTCGATTCGCGGGCCCTGCAGATCGGCGCCGCGCCTCACGCAGCTGCCGATGATTCGTGCCGGTGATCCGCCACCACGCAATCCGGCCAGAAGTCCGGCATGGGTGGCGCCGCTGCCGGATGCCACGACGAAGACATCAAAATCGTCACGCTGGCCGAGAATCTCCGCGGCGGCATCGACATATCCCAGCGCGCCAAGCGGTTTGTATGTCTCTGACAGATGGATGATATAGGGGCGGCGACCGGCCGCCCGAAGCTGATCCGCCCGCGCATCCAGCGCGGCGTCCGCGCCGGCCTCATCCTCGCCATCCGGATAGAATTCGATTTCGGCCCCCATGAGCCTCGACAACAGGACATTCCCGGACTTGCTGTAATGGTCAGATCCGTTCTTCACCCGATCTTCAAACTGGACCACCGCCCGCAGACCAAGGGCGCGCGCGACGGCGACAGCTGTACGGGTGAAATTGGATTGAACGGCGCCGGTGATGAGAATGGTGTCTGCATCCTGGGCCAGTGCCTCACCCATATAATATTCCAGCTGCCGTGATTTGTTGCCGCCAAAAGATGGCCCGGCCAGATCATCCCGCTTTATATGGAGATCGATACCAAGCTGTTTCGACAGCTCGCCTGCCGGTTCGAGGGGAGTCGGTCCGGACAAGATCTTCTTCTTCGGATGCAACATGAACGCTCTCCATGACGTCAATCAGCTAGGCAGGCACGGGCGCCGGACGATATGTCCCCGCAACCAGCGCATGTCGGCGTGCTGCCAGTCCGGGCGGTTTCCGTCCGGGCGGTTCCAGTCTAGGCGAAGTTTCCAGCGAATGAACAGGGTGGTTCGATACTGGCCCCGAACGGCGACGCCTTGCATCTGCTTCAGGTGACGCAATCGTGGCGACAGCACCCTGTTCTTTACCTTCGAGATGCCGAATGCCGCGCAATGGAGGCGACCAGCGTTGCGGCCGGCCTCTCAGACGCGGTCCGCAAAACTCGGCCCGTCAGGCCACCTGGCGTCCCATCGACCAGACGCCACGGATGATAGGGTGTGTCTCTTCCAGACCAAATCGCAGGATATCCGCCCGCAACCCGACAGCAAGCCGTCCCCGGTCCGTAAGCCCCGCGACACGTGCCGGCTGCGCCGTGACTGTCGCCATGCCGGTCGCCATATCGTTCATCATGGTCCCCAGCTTGACCGCGGCGTGAAGGAGTGTCGAGGGAATGTAATCGGAGCTGAGGATCTGAAGGTGTCTCGTCTCGACAAGGTCCGCCGCCGAGACGTTTCCGGAATGCGACTTGCCCCGCATGAGATTGGGGGCGCCCATCATCACCGCGATGTCGGCGCTGTTGCATTCGGCGGCAGCTTCGACCGTCGTCGGAAATTCGGCGAGCCGGCAATTGGCGGCCTTTGACTGGACAACATCCTCGATTGTCGTGTCATCATGACTCGCCAGAACGGCACCTGTGTCATTCGCAAAGGCGACGGCGGCCTCGCGGTGCATGCCGCCATTCCGGTCCTGTAGCGCCCGCATGTTTGTGAAATGCCGCTCAATGTCATCATCCGACATGCCGTGCTTGCCCTTGAGATAGAGGATCAGTTGTGATGTGTCACGAAACTGGCGCTGACCCGGTGTGTGGTCCATCAGGCTGACGATCCCGACATGCCGCGCATTGCGGAACTCCTCGAGTTCCTCGGCAAGCGTTTCGGAACAGATCTCGGCCCTTAAATGCACCTTGTGATCAATGCGCAGCTGCCGATCCTCGCACAGGCTGTCGAGCGCCGCTGCAGCCTCGAATGCATATGGCTCATAGGTGTTACGACCGTCCGAGACCACCGAGCCGACGCGAAGCGCATCGAACACCGTCGTGATTCCCGTGCTGGCAAGTTCGCCATCATGCGCGACAAGCGCGTGCCTTGTCGGTTGGCGCACACCCGGGCGCGGCTTGAGGTGACGTTCAAGGTTGTCGGTGTGAAGTTCAATCATGCCAGGGGACAGAAAGTCGCCGCCACAATCCACCGCGCCGCTGGGTACGGCGGCGCCGTGATCAATGGCCGCGATGATGCCGTCTGACACCGTCAGGCAGCCGTTCACCACCTCGTCATCGACAATCAGACTGGCGTTCGCAAAACAGAATTCATTGGTCAAGGCTGGTTCCACACGCTTTTGAAAAAAAACCAATCGCACAGGAATATGACAGTGCCATTACAGGGTAGACACACTTGAAGGTGACCGCATTATAAGATGGCCCCCTTGGAAGATAGACCCCTTAGAAGATAGACCCTTAGAAGATAGACCCCTTAGAAGATAGTCCCCTTAGAAGAAAGCGGCCCACGCTTGCTGATTATGCCGCGAGGCGCCGGTTCAGCTACAGATGATGAGGGCCGCGTCAGCCACCCCCAGAATTGTGTAATATAAGTGAAACCGACCTGTAATTCCCGGTCACAAATCTGCAGCAAAATGCAACAAAACTGAAGGCGTTTTGTAAGAAATCACTGGTAGCACCTCACTTCCTTGAGGAGCACGCGATATGCTGTCTACCAATGAACTTACAAAGACTTTCGGGGCCGTGACAGCT
>CBFHRT010000082.1:0-9942 GCA_965658285.1 Puniceispirillaceae bacterium (SeqCode)
GCTTGGCGGCTTTGTCGCCTCGGCCCCCGATTTCACCGGCCAGCCCGGTGTCGTCAATGGTGCCTCCGACCTGATGGTCGAGGTGTTCGGTGACGCCGGCAAACATGCCAGATTCGCCGTCGGTGCCAATACCCTGCCGCTTGGCTGTGTGGTTGAAATCGACGGCATCTTCGAGATCGACTGATCGACTCACGCACCGTCCCCCTTCGAAAATGTCGCGCCCCCTTGCGGGGGGGCCGGCCGCGCGCCATGTCTGAATGATGGATGGTGACGCCTATACCCTTGACCTTGCCCCTTCGATCGACGCGCTGCCAGCTTCCGAGTGGGACCAGCTTGCCGGTTCGTCCAACCCGTTTGTCAGCCACGCCTTTCTGAAAGCGCTGGAGGATGGCGGGGCGACCGGCGGCGACAGCGGCTGGGACCCGATGCATCTGGTGCTGCGCGATGCCGGGGGCCGGATGAAGGCGGCGATGCCGCATTATCTGAAGCATCATTCCTATGGCGAATATATCTTCGACCATAGCTGGGCCAACGCGTTCATGCGGGCTGGCGGGGAGTATTACCCGAAGATGCTGTCGGCGATTCCCTTCACGCCGGCGACCGGGCCGCGGTTCCTGACCGGTGATGCCGCGCCCGACATGGCGGCGGGCCTTCGCAGCGCTCTGGCCAGCGGCGTGACGCAATATCTGGACAAGTTCGGGCTGTCATCGGCGCATATCAATTTCCTTCCCGAGGACGACATGGCGGCGCTGGCGGCGGAAGGCTGGATGATCCGCTCCTCGATCCAGTTTCACTGGCATAATGACGGCTATGAGACTTTCGATGACTTCCTTGCCGCGCTGTCATCACGCAAGCGCAAGAACATCCGCAAGGAACGCCGCACCGTTGCCGAGGCGGGTGTCCGTCTGCTGCGACTGACCGGCAATGACATCACGGCGGCGCATATCGATGATTTCTACCGGTTCTACCTGTCGACCATCGACCGGAAATGGGGCGGCGCCTATCTGACGCATGAGGTGTTCCACCATCTGCGCGACAGCATGGCCGACAAGATGCTCCTGGTGATGGCGGAACATGACGGCCGGATCATCGGAGGGGCGCTCAACTTCATTGGTGATGACACGCTGTTCGGCCGCAACTGGGGCGCCGATATCGACATTCCCTGCCTGCATTTCGAAGCCTGTTATTATCAGGCCATCGAGTTCGCCATCGAGCGAAAGCTTGCGGTTGTCGAGGCTGGTGCGCAGGGATTTCACAAGGTGCAGCGCGGCTATATGCCGGTGACCACCCGGTCGGCGCACTGGATTGCGCATGACGGGTTCCGCGCCGCTGTCGAACGGTTTCTTGAGGCCGAGCAACGCGGCATCGATGCCGAGAAAAACGCCATCGAAATTGAGGCCAGCCCGTTCAAAAAGAGCTAGTCGGCGCAGGCAGGAAGCGTCCTACCTCTCCTCGGGCGCCGGCAGGGCGGTGCGCTTGCCGGGAAGCGCGCGTTGCGGCGCCGGTTTGGCAGTGACAACAATCTTGCCATCCTTGGCATCGACCAGCGCCAGACCGCCCCCCGCAAGATCACCGAACAACAGCATGTCGGCAAGCGGCTTCTTGATATGCTCCTGCACCACGCGGGCCAGCGGGCGCGCACCGTAATTGCGGTCATATCCACGCTCGGAAAGCCAGTCACGGGCGGCGTCGGTCAGCTCGATCTCGACATTCCGCTCGGCAAGCTGCGCATCGAGCTGCATGATGAACTTGTCGACGACAAGACGGATCACCTCGGTGCCAAGCGGCGCGAACGGGATAACGGCGTCGAGACGGTTGCGGAATTCCGGCGTGAACATCTTCTCGATCGCCTCGGCATCGGCGCCCTCGCGATTGTCACGGTTGAAACCGATGGCCTTCTTCGACAGCTCCTGCGCACCGGCATTGGTCGTCATGATCAGGATGACATTGCGGAAATCCACCACCTTGCCGTTATTGTCGGTCAGTTTGCCGTGATCCATGACCTGGAGAAGGATATTGAACAGGTCCGGATGCGCCTTTTCGATTTCGTCAAGCAGCAGCACGGCGTGCGGTGTCTGATCGACGGCGTCGGTCAACAGCCCACCCTGGTCAAACCCGACATAACCGGGAGGCGCACCGATCAGGCGCGACACGGTATGACGCTCCATATATTCCGACATGTCGAAGCGCATCAGCTTGATGCCAAGCGCCTCGGCAAGCTGGCGCGCGGCCTCGGTCTTGCCAACGCCGGTCGGGCCTGAGAACAGGTAATTGCCAACCGGCTTTTCCGGCTCACGCAGCCCGGCACGGGCAAGCTTGATCGCCGAGGCAAGAGCCGTGATGGCCTCGTCCTGGCCAAAGACAAGACGCTTCAGATCATCTTCCAGCGAGGCCAGCGCCACCTTGTCGTCACGGCTGACATGCTTTGGCGGGATCCGCGCCATCGTCGCGATGGTCGCCTCGACTTCCTTCTGGCCGACGGTTGCCTTGCGGCGTGATGGCGGCAGCAGATTCTGTGCCGCCGCGGCCTCGTCGATCACATCGATGGCCTTGTCCGGCAGCTTCCGGTCATTGATATAGCGGGCCGACAGATCGACCGCGGTTTTCAGCGCCGCGCTGGTAAAGCGGATCTTGTGATGCTCTTCATAGCGGCTCTTCAGACCGGCCAGAATCTTGATCGTGTCGGCCACCGTCGGCTCCATCACATCGATCTTCTGGAAACGGCGCACAAGCGCACGGTCTTTTTCAAAATAGCCGCGATATTCCTTGTAGGTGGTCGAGCCGATACAGCGAAGCGTGCCTTCCTGAAGCGCCGGCTTCAAAAGGTTGGACGCATCCATGGCGCCGCCCGAAGTCGCGCCGGCACCGATCACCGTATGGATTTCGTCGATGAACAGGATCGCGTTGTCATCATCCTGCACCGCCTTCACCACCGCCTTCAGACGTTCCTCGAAATCACCACGATACCGGGTGCCAGCCAGCAGCTGTCCCATATCGAGGGCGTAAATAACGGCGTTCGTCAGCACATCCGGCACCTCGCCATTATGGATCCGCAGGGCAAGCCCCTCGGCGATGGCGGTCTTGCCAACGCCCGGATCACCGACATAGAGCGGATTGTTCTTGGTCCGGCGGCACAGCACCTGAATGGTCCGGTCAACCTCGCGGTCGCGCCCGATCAGCGGGTCGATCCTGCCGGCCGAGGCCTTGGCGATCAGATCAACCGCATACAGGCTGAGCGGATCCTGCCCTTCGGCCTCACCGGTTTCGGCCTCTTTCGATTCCTGTGCGCTGCGGCTACCATTGCCCTCGGCGCCGTGACTGATATAGGTGACAGCGTCAAGACGCGTCATGTTCATCGATTTCAGGAACCAGACCGCGTGGCTCTCGCGCTCGGAGAAAATCGCCACCAGAACATTGGCGCCGGTCGCCACCTCACGCCCGGATGACTGGGTATGGATGATGGCGCGCTGGATCACACGCTGGAAACTGGCGGTCGGCTGCACATCGGCCTGGCCGTTCGCGCTGACAATCGAGGCAAGCTCGTTCTCGATGAAATCCGCGAGGCGGGTGCGCAGCTCTTCAATATCCACATTGCAGGCCGACAGCACCTCGAGCGCATCACTATCCTCTGTCAGGGCGAACAGCAGATGCTCCAGCGTGGCAAATTCGTGGCTGTGCGATGTGGCCGTACTCATCGCCCGACGAAGCGTTTCCTCAAGCTCGCGTGACAGCATCTCGGCTATTCCTTTTCAATCTGGAGTTGAAGCGGATGTTCATTCTGGCGGGCGTAATCCATGACCTGCGTGGCTTTCGCCTCGGCAACCTCATAGCTGTACACACCGCATATACCGACACCGCGCTGGTGGACATTCAGCATGATGGCGGTGGCTTGTGAGTTCGACATGTTGAAGAAACGTTGCAGCACATAGACAACGAACTCCATCGGCGTGTAGTCATCATTCAGCATGATGACCTTGTACATCGACGGTTTCTTGGTCCGCTGGCGCGTCTCCAGGATGACCTGCGACTGGCCGCCATCCTTGTCTGTCTTCCTGTCTGTCATTGCCTGTCTTTAGATTCGCCTAATGTTCACTCTGCACGTTTCTGGCCCGCCGCGGACACCTTGATATTGTTCTTGAAATAACCATCAAAAGCAACCTGTCGGCATCGCTAAGTGGGCGTGTGTATTGCTATCCCACCATTCGATATTGGCGGTCATCACCGGCTGCGAAAGGGGCGTTGTGACAAAAAAGATGACAATGCGTCAAAAAGGGACAGTCATTTGCAAAAAGGCCACCTGCAAGGTTGAAGAAATAGCTAATAACACTATGCTTGTGCGCATTGCAGTGTGTTGGACACTATATCTGGAGCCCTGATCGATGCTGCGCAGCGTCATGACCGTCCTTCCGACACTGGTCAGTCGACAATTCCGCTTCTGGCCCTCTGCCCTCGTCAATCGCCTGCTCGCCGTGTGTCTGACCTGTTTCGCGCTGATCGGCACACTCGCGCTCACGGCTCCACAGGCAGAGGCGGCCAAATATGCCGCCATCGTGATCGAGGAATCCACCGGCCAGGTGTTGTTCGCACGCAATGCTGACAAGGCGCGCTATCCAGCATCACTGACCAAGATCATGACGCTCTATCTGCTGTTCGAGGAGCTTGAATCCGGCCGTGTATCGATGTCGACCAGAATGCCTGTCTCGCGCGTCGCGGCCAGCCGCTCACCCTCGAAGCTCCACCTTCGCCCGAACCAGAGCATCTCGGTCAAGGACGCCATCTTCGCGTTGATCACGAAATCGGCAAATGACGTCGCCACCGTGGTCGCCGAACAGCTTTCGGGAACCGAGCGGGAATTCGGCAAGCGGATGACGCGCAAGGCGCGCGCGCTCGGCATGACGCGCACCACCTTTCGTAACGCCTCCGGCCTGCCGAACCGCCAACAGCGCTCAACGGCGCGCGACATGGCGCGTCTGGCCATCGCCATAAGGCGTGACTTCCCGCAATATTTCGACCTGTTTTCAACCACATCCTTCCGCTGGAAGGGGCAGAGATTCAACAATCACAACAAGCTTCTGACAAAATATTCGGGAACCGACGGGATCAAGACAGGCTATATCAATGCCTCGGGATTCAATCTTGTCGCGACCGTTGAACGCGCTGGCGTCAGGCTGATCGGGGTGGTCTTTGGCGGGCGCACAGGGCGCACGCGCGACGCCCACATGGTCGAAATTCTCGACAAGTCCTTCAAGCGGGTGAAGCCTGCCGACATCCGCACCCGGCTGACACCGGTGCGCGCCCGAACTGCTTCGGCATTGCCTAAAACGCTGCCTGTACCGCCGCCCGTTCCCGGCGCACTGCCGGTAGCACCGCCGCCACGACGCGTCAAACATGCCAGCATCGATGTCGCACTGGCCGGCGAACCGGCCTATCTGGAAGGCGCGCCGCCATCACCCAATGTGACGCTCGCTTCCGGCCCGACACAGTGGAGTGTCCAGATTGGCAGCTTTGCCAAGCGTGCCAACGCGCACAAGGCCGCCGCACTGGCCCGCCGCGCCACCGATGGCGTTCTTGCCTCGACCCCGGCCCGGCTGACGATGGTCACGCGCGGCAGCATCCCGCTCTGGCGAGTGCGCTTCCACAATCTTGACGAGACCCAGGCCAGATCGGCCTGTGCGGCACTGTTCGCCAAGGGGCGCCCCTGCATGGCGATTGCCGAAGAGCAGCGACGATCCGGCTAGAAGCCGGCCTGACACCGAACAGCGGCGCGGCTGTCATGGATAGGTCGTATCGAGTTCGGGAATATCGGCGCCGATTGGCCCCCATGACGGGTGCGAGCGGGCATAGATCTGCCCTGATACCGTGAGCATGTCACTGTCATCAAAGGCCCCCGGCGCGATGCTGACCAGCGGCAGATCATCACGGCGATAGAACATCTGCGATCCGCAGTTGGTGCAGAATCCGCGCTTGGCCCATGCCGAACTGCGATACCAGCGCAGCCCGGGCTCGGCCAGCAGGACGAAATTTTCGACCTGAACCGCCGAGGCACCCCAGCTTGTGCCGGTGAGTTTCAGGCAGTCCGAACAATGGCAGATCAGAATCTGGCGCAATGGCCCGATGGCGCGAAAGCGGATTGACCCGCAATGGCAGCCGCCCTCGAAACTCTGCCCCTCGGTTCCAGCAATCGGCCGGTCCATGATCACACCTCCCCATCCTGGCGTAGTGAGGTCAGATTACACACAGGCAATAAGCCATCGAAAGTCCTATCTGAAATCACGGCTTCGCATGCGGGTCCCACGCTGGTTATGCGCCGCTTCCTCATCAAGGTGGCGAAGATAGCCATTCAGGTTGAACAGCGAGTCGGCAATGAAATGCAGCACCGCCTTCTCGCGCTGGATACGCCCGACGACCCCCAGAATCTGCGAGCGCAGCATCGCATCACGATAGGTTTCGGTCAGCTTTGACCAGATGATCACATTCAGCGAATGCAGCCCGTCCTCCAGCGTCAGGAACACCGTCCCGCCGGCGGTGCCGGGACGCTGGCGCATCGTCACCAGCCCGGCAAGCCGCAACCGCTGGCCATCACGCGCCTCATGCGCCACCGCACAGGTCTGCCAGCCATCGGCGGCAAGCGGGCGCTCCAGCAACCGCACCGGATGCGCCTTCAGCGACAGCCCCAGGCTGCGGTAATCAGCGGCCACCTCCTCGCCGGGCTGCGCACGTGGCAGGGTGACAGGCGGCTCGGCCCCGGCAAGGTCATGATGCCGGCGGGTGGCATGCGCGAAAAGCGGCAGTTCCTGCCATCGCTGGCCGGCCAGCGCGCGCACCTCCCACAAGGCCGTGCGGCGGTCGAGGCCGAGGCTGGCGAACGCATCGCCCTTTGCCAGCGCCTCGAGAGCGCGCGCCGACACATCGGCCCGCCGCATGATATCGGACAGGCCGGCAAAGGCCGGCATGCGGCTGGCCGCGATCCGCGCGCCCTCGCCCTCGGCCAGCCCCTTGATCAGCCGCAACCCAAGCCGCAAGGCGTGATGGCCTCGCCGGTTTTTCGGGTCGGTTTCGAGCGTGCTGTCCCAGTCGGAATGCCCGACATCGGCGGGCCGCACCTCGATACCGCTTCGCCGTGCTTCGGCAACAAGCTGTGAGGGAGAATAGAAGCCCATCGGCTGGGCGTTCAGCAGCGCACAGATGAAAACATCAGGATAATGGTTCTTGATCCAGGCCGACACATAGACAAGCAACGCGAAACTCGCAGCGTGTGATTCCGGAAAGCCATAGGTGCCAAACCCCTCGATCTGGCGGAAACAGCGTTCGGCGAATTCCGGGTCGTAGCCGCGCTCGATCATGCCGCGGATCATCTTGTCGTGAAATTTGCTGACATCGCCATGTTTCTTGAAAGTGGCCATAGCGCGGCGAAGCTGGTCCGCCTCACTGCCGGTAAAGCCAGCCCCGACAATGGCAATCTGCATTGCCTGTTCCTGGAACAGCGGCACGCCGAGCGTGCGCTCCAGCACCTCACGAAGCGCCTCCGAGGGGTAGCTGACTTTCTCCAGCCCGGCGCGGCGGCGAAGATAGGGATGCACCATATCGCCCTGAATCGGCCCCGGCCGTACAATCGCCACCTGTACCACCAGATCGTGAAAGCAGCGCGGCTGAAGGCGCGGCAGCATCGCCATCTGGGCGCGCGATTCCACCTGGAAGACGCCGACCGAGCGCCCCTCACACAGCATGTCATAGGTGGCCCCATCCTCGGGCGGCACCGAGGCCAGCGTCAGCGGCCGGTTGTAATGGCGGCGCAGCATGTCGAAGGCACGGCGGATGCAGCTCAGCATGCCAAGCGCCAGCACATCGACCTTGAGAAGGCCAAGCGCATCAAGATCATCCTTGTCCCATTCGATGACCGTCCGCCCCTCCATCGCGGCCGGGCTGATCGGGCACAGATGGTCAAGCCGCCCGCGGGTGATGACAAACCCGCCGACATGCTGTGACAGATGGCGCGGAAAGCGGCTGATCTCGCCAACCAGCCGGCGCACCAGCGCAATGCGCCGGTCAGAAGGGTCGATACCGACGGCGCGAAGCGCCTCGTCATCCGGACCGCCTGCCTCGCGCCCCCAGGCCTGTCCGGACAGCGCCGCCTGAACATCACTGCTGAGCCCGAACACCTTTGCCACCTCGCGCAAGGCGCTGCGCGTCCGATAGGTGATCACCGCCGCCGTCAGCCCGGCGCGGGTGCGACCATATTTGGCGTAGATATACTGGATCACCTCCTCGCGGCGCTCATGCTCGAAATCAACATCGATGTCGGGCGGCTCACCGCGCGCCTCGCTGATGAACCGCTCGAACAGCGGCTGCGAGCGGGCCGGGTCGACCGAGGTGATGCCAAGACAGTAACAGACCGCCGAATTGGCCGCCGAGCCACGCCCCTGGCACAGAATTCCGCGACCACGGGCAAACCGGACAATATCGAAGACAGTCAGGAAATAGGGCGCGAAAGCCATTTTCGCGATCAGTGCAAACTCGCGATTGAGATAATCCTCAACCTTCGCCGGCACCCCGTCGGGATAGCGTTCGGCGGCCCCGTTCCAGGTCTGATATTCCAGCTCGGCCATCGCATCACGGCCCCCGGGCGACACCTCGTCGGGATATTCATAGGACAGGTCATCCATCGAGAAAGCACAGAGATCGGCAAGGTCGCCAGCATGGGCAAGCGCCTGCGGCACATGGCGCCAGCGCCGCGCCATTTCGGCCGGCGTCAGGATATGGCGCTCGGCATTGCGCGACAGCAACGCGCCGGCATGCTCAAGCTGCTGCCCCTCGCGGATACAGGTCAGCACATCGGCAAGCGGGCGGCGCGCCGGCAGGTGATAGAGCGCGTCACCGGCGGCGGCAAGCGGCAGATCCAGCGCCGCCGCCATGTCGGACAGCAGCGCCAGGCGCGCTTCGTCACCGCCATCACGATACAGCGCCGCGCCGGCAAAGACACGGCCGGCGGCATTATCGCGGATCCGCGCCAGATGCGTCGCATGGCTGGAATCGGGATGCAGCGGCGGCATCACCAGCAGCGCGGTGCTGGCGGCAAGTCGCGCCAGATCGGCAAGATGCAGCACCGGCGCCGCCTTGGTGCCACGAAGATTGCCCTCGCTGAGAAGCACCGACAGCGATTCATAGCCGGTCCGGTCGGTCGGATGGACAATCACCTCCGGCCCGTCGACGGGCCGCAGCCGCGCCCCCACCACCAGCCTGATGCCATGCTCACGCGCGGCGACATGCGCGCGCACGATTCCGGCAAGCGAGTTCACATCGGCAATGCCGACCGCCCGCCATCCCAGCGCCGCCGCCGTTTCCACCATCTCATGCGGATGCGCCGCCCCGGCAAGAAAGCTGAAATTACTGTAGCAGCCCAACACCGCCAGAGGGGGGGATACCATCAGGCGAAGAACCCGTGCAGGAACCAGTCCGGGTCCTCGCCGCGTTCGGGCAGGCCCTCGCGATAAACCCAGAACCCGGCGCCGCAATCATCCTGAAGCCGGAAATAGTCGCGCGTGCGGGTGCCGGCGGCGGCATGCCACCATTGCGGTGCGATGCGTTCCGGACCGCTGGCGCGCACGATCCGGTGGGTGCGTTTCTGCCAGACAAACTGCGCCGGCGGATGGTCGGGAAGCAGCGCCACCACCGCCAGCCGGTGCGGATGCGCCAACAGGCGGATCGGGCGCGGCGCCGCCGTCAGGCAATGGGGCAGCGCGTTCATCCTATCATCGAAACCGGCCTGCTCCATATCGGGATAGGCCATATATTGCGCCGCCTCGGGCTGCCAGCACTCGCGTGGCTTGATCCGCAGCACCGCGCCATGGCCAAGCCGTGCCACCAGCCTGTCGATCAGACTGGCCCGGCTTTCGGCAACCGACACCCCCTCGCCAAACGCCGCCGAGACGGGCGCCTGCGGGC
>CBFHRT010000083.1:0-9574 GCA_965658285.1 Puniceispirillaceae bacterium (SeqCode)
CTTGATATTATGAGTGAGAGTTTTGTGACCGATCCGCTGCCCGTCGAGGCGCCCGAAACGGCTGAATCGCCCCTGCGGGCAACGCCGGCAGCGCCGAATGCCGCGGCACGGCCCGACGCCGTGCTGCCGCCGGTCATCATCTCAGAGGCGATGATCGCCGACCCGGATTATGCGCCGTTCGACATCTATGCCGCCGGCGCGGCGTCCCCCGTCATGGTGTCCTGCCCGCATGCCGGCCGCACCTATCCGGCCAGCATGATCAACGCCGCCTCGCAACCTGTCGATGCGCTGCGCGGTTTGGAGGATTTCGGCGTTGACTGCCTGCTGTCGGACCTGATTGGCGCCGGCATCCCGACGGTCATCAACCGCGTGGCGCGGGCCTATCTTGATGTAAACCGGGCAGAAACGGCGCTCGACAGGACGATGTTCACCGGCGATGTGGGCGCGCCGCCACCCTGCCATCACGTGCGGGCCGGCTATGGCCTGATCCCCAGACTGACCGCCGGTCGCAAGCCGATCTACACAAAGGCCCTGCCCGCTACCGAGGTGTCAGCGCGGCTGGAATTCGTACACCGGCCCTATCACGAAACACTGTCCCGGCTGCTTGACAGCGCAGTTTCGTGGCATGGTGCGGGGCTGCTTGTCGACCTGCATTCGATGCCGGCCTATGACAGGCTCAACAACCGCCTTCCCGATATCATCTGCGGCGATGCCCACGGCAGTACACTCACCCGTGAAACGGCCAATGCCATCACCGGTTTCCTGCAGGATTGCGGCCTGTCGGTCAGCTGGAACCATCCCTATGCCGGCGGCTTCATCACCCGCGCCTATGGCGATGCGCGGGGGCCGCGGCAGGCGGTGCAGATCGAACTCAACCGAGCACTTTATATGGACGGGCAGACTCGCCTTGACCAGGCGAGGGCGGCGACACTTCGCGGGCAGATTGGCGCACTTGGCCGCTTCCTTGCGGAGAGCGCCAGGGCGGCGGCCTGAAAGGCCCCAGCGCTTGCGCGCTTTATGAGCATATGGCCCCAGCGCTTGCGCGCTTTATGAGCATAGGGATTATCACCCTTACGCATCACCATCCGCACCGGAATGCCCCAGAGGCCGAAATCGGTCCGCAGCCCGGTGGTCAGATAACGAAGATAGCTTTCCGGTAAGGATGTCGGACGGCTCACAAACAGCGCAAAAGTCGGCGGCCGTGTCTTGATCTGTGTCATGTAGCGGATGCGCAGACGGCGGCCATCGACAAGCGGTGGCGGATGCGCCTCAAGCATGCCTTCAAGCCACCTGTTCAGCCGGCCAGTGGCGATCCGCGTATTCCACAACCCATACATCTCATCGGCGGCGGCCATCATCCTGTCAAAGCCGCGCCCATGCAGCCCCGACATGGGGATCACCGGCACGCCGCGCATTTGCGCCAGCGAGGTTTGCAGCCGGTCATCGATGCGCTGGGTGGCGGCCTGCCGATCCCGCACCACATCCCATTTATTGGCACCGATCACCAGGCCGCGCCCCTCCTCGGCGATCAACCGCGCGATACCAAGATCCTGTTTATGGAGTTCTTCAGTGGCATCCACCAGCAACAGGCACAGATGCGCGAACTGGATGGCACGCAGCGCATCATCGACCATCAGCCTTTCGACCTTGTCGCTGATGCGGGCGCGGCGGCGCATGCCAGCCGTATCGACAAGCCGGTAGGGCCGGCCCTTCCAGGTGAAGGGAAGCTCGATGGAGTCACGGGTGATCCCGGCCTCCGGCCCGGTCAGCAGCCTGTCCTCGCCAAGCAGCCTGTTGATCAGCGTCGACTTGCCCATGTTCGGACGTCCGACAACGGCGATCCGCATCGGCAGGTCGGCCTGCGGGTCCTGCCAGATCTCCACCGGGTTGCCCTCATCATCGAGAGGTGGTTCATCCGATACATCATCATCCGCGAATTCGTCATCCGCATCATCGGCAAGCATGTCGATACCGGCCGCCCGCGCCCCTTCGATGATGGCATCATGGAGATCGACAAGCCCCTCGCCATGCGCTGCGGAAATCGGCACCGGCTGGCCAAGCCCCAGCTCCCACGCCTCGGCAAGCCCTGCGGCGCCGGCCTTTCCCTCGCATTTGTTGGCGAGAAGAACCACGAACGCACCGGAACGGCGAATCTGGTCGGCAAAGAATTTGTCAGCCGGTGTGACGCCGGCGCGGGCATCGATAACCATCATGGTCACATCGGCAAGCTCGATGGCGCGTTCGGTCTGCTGGCGCATGCGGTCCTCGAGGCTGCCGGTTGCCGCCTCTTCCAGCCCCGCCGTGTCAATCACCCGAAATTCCAGACCGGCCAGGCTGGCATCGCCCTCGCGCCGGTCGCGCGTTACGCCCGGCTGGTCATCGACGATGGCATGCTGGCGGCCGACCAGCCTGTTGAACAGCGTCGACTTGCCGACATTAGGCCGGCCCACGATGGCGATTGTTACAGACATGCGGAATGGCCCATGGCGAAAGATGTCGTTCCCAAGCTGGCCGTCGACGCCATCGGCGCCGGCGCCTATTCGACGGCAATCAGGGTGCCGTTTCGTCCCAAAAGGAACATCCTGCCACCAGCAATCTGCGGCGGCGTCAGAATATCCCGGCCCGTGGAAAACACCTCACCAGCCGCGCCGGTGCTTGCATCAAAGGCCTGCACGGCACCGCCGCGTGACACCACATATACCCTGTCACCGGCAACAATCGGCCCGACATAACGCGGCGGCTTTTCAGGCACCACAACATCAACCGGCACCGCTCCGTCGAGTTCGGTGATCCAGCGCACCGCGCCGTCAGAGCGGCGCAGCGCATAAAGCCGCCCGTCAATCGACAGCACGAACACGCTTTCACCGGCCACCCACGGCATCTCGATGCCGCCGATGGCGCGCTCCCATACCGGCAGGCCGGTGCGGGCGCTGAACGCGACAAACCGTCCGGACTGGCTGATTACGAAAATCAGACCACCATCATGCACCGGTGTGGCGCGCACATCACCAAGCCCCTGAATCGGGGTGCGCGGCAACAGCGAGGCGACCGAATCCGTCCACAGGAGTTCACCTGTGGCGGCATCAAAATAGGACACCTCGCCACCCGCGCCAGCAAGAACGATCTCGTCATTGGCGAATGCCGGCGCCGGCGCACCAAAGATCACCGTATTGTTCACGATGCCGAAATGCTGCCAGATGCGCTCACCCGAAACCAGGGTAACAATGGTCATGTTGCCATCAAGGTCTGTGACAGCCACCCGATCGGAACCGATGATTGTCGGGCTGCCACGAAGCGGAATATCGACCTCGACACCCCAGATAATCGTCCCGTCCGAGGGCTTCAGCAACGCCAGTCGGCGCCCCCCGGCATGAACGACAAGCCCCTCGCGCGACAGCGCCAGCCCGCCAGCAATGCCGGGCAGCGGGTCATCCTCGATGTCCTCGATCCTGACAGACCAGATCTGCCCGCCATCCCGCACGTCGAAAGCCGCGACGACACCGTTCGGCGCGACGGTATAAACCCTGCCGTCACCGACAACAGGCTGCGCCAGTTCGGTAAGTTCGCTTCCCGTACCACCGATATTGGCCCGCCAGGCTTCGGACAAAGGCGCCTCGAGCCGCGGATTGCCGCCGGCATGGCCAGCCGACAGCCCCGGCATCGGGGCCGAATTGACATTCACGATGGCGGGAAGTCCCGCACCCTCGGCCCGCGCGTCATCACTGATGGCTTCAAGCGTGATCTCCGGCAGCACCGAAATGCGCGTTCCCTTCAGAATGGCCTCGGGCGGGCTGCAGGCTGCCAGACCAAGCATCACCGCACATCCCATCGGGACAAGACGGCGCAGTCGACGCGATATGTCTGTCATGCGTCCAGTCCTTGTCTTGGGCATGGGATCGTGAGCTTTGATGAAGGTCATTGGCGCTTCTGTTGCAAGTGACGTTGTGTTCAGGACTTCAGGATGGCGACCAGCTGCGCCGCACGCTGGCGAAGCTCGGCAGGCACATCGGCAAGTTCAATGATCATTTCCAGTTTCGACAGGGCGGCATCGGTGTTGCCATCCCGCAGATCGAGCCCGGCGGCAAGCTCCAGCGCCATCGCCTTCCACGGGCCAGCCCCGTCGGCAAGTGGCGCGATACGCGCCTGAAGTTCACCGGCAGGCCGGCTGTCCGGCGCGTTCATCGCCGACAGCAGCAATGCGGCATCCCGGTACAGGGTCGCAACCGATGTATCCTCGGCAATCTCAAGATAGCCCGACTCCGCGGCTTCGGCGTCACCTGCCCCGGCAAGGCCGGCGGCGATCTGGAACCTGCCAAGGAGCGCGTAACCGTCGGTCAATTGACCAATATTCTGTTCCAGCGCGGCCACGGCATCATCGGCGGCAAGCGATTGCTGATAAAGGTTCGCAGCGGCCTCGGCCTGCGAGCGCGTCCAGGCTGAATACCCTTGTGAGGCGCCAACGCCAAGAACAACGGCGGTCGCGGCGGCGATCACATATTTGCCATATCTGGTCCACAGCGCCTGTGTACGGTCGCGCTTCAGATCCTCGTCAATTTCGTCAAAAATATCGGCCATTCGTAGCTCACCTGTCACCGGCCCAGACCGGACCCGACAGCCCAAATTGAAGATTGCGCGCGCCGATATAATCCGGCGCCCCCTGCCCCGATCATCCCACCCGGAACAACCTTCGATGCGCACTCTGGTTGACAGCCGGCGCAAAGGTGCCCCAACATAGCGGCAAGTCGCAGAACATCCAACAGAAAAGCGGGTGAAAGTCTGACGTGTCACGCGTATCCGTTCCGAAAAAACTACGCCGTCAACTTTATTTCTCTAGGGCCGAACTAGGTCAGATACTGGCCGCCTACAGCGCGCGCGTCGCGGCCGGCGAATGGCGCGACTATGCGCTGGACCATATGAATGGCGCGGCGCTGTTCTCGATCTTCCGCCATACACATGATACGCCGCTTTTCGTGATCGAGAAAAAACAACGCCACCCCAAGGAAAAGCCGCAATTCCTGCTGCGTGACCGGAACCGCGTTCTGTGCCGATCAAACTCGGTTGCCGATGTAATTGGCTATTTCAACAAGCTGCCACGCCTCGTCAGCGGCTGACGCCCCTCTTATTTCCGGCCCCCTCATTCTGGCGCCCGATCTCTGCTCTCAACACCAGAACCCTGCTACCTGGCGATGATTCAGGCCTTGTCGTCACCGTTTCAATCATATATCACTAAATTAGAACAAATCATGAACATTTAGGCAGTCACCGCCTCTGGCGGCGGCGCAACGGTCACTGAGAGGCACGCTCATGGGGGCATTCAAGCGACAGCTGACGGCACGTCACGAGCCGGTGAACCCGGCAACATTGGGCGATCTTGCGAGTGAAGGGCTGCAGGTTTTCTGCTGGTGTCATCGCTGTGGCCATAATGCCGAGCTCGACACGGCGCCACTGATGGCGCGGCTTGGCCCGATGTTTCCGGTCCCCGAGCTTGGCGGGCGCATGCGCTGCACGTCATGTGACGCGCGTGATGTGGCGACACGGCCGGCCTGGCCGCGTCATGGTGGCGGCCAGATTGCGCGCTATGGCTAGCCCCCCGCTATGATGAATGTCAGGCGAATTGTCAGGCGAATTGTCAGGCGAATTGTCAGGTCATGGACAGCCCCGCAACCATGCGATAGAACAGGGCCGTTATCAGGCGACAGCCATTATCAGGCAACGGAAAGTGAGGCCGTCAATGAATGCAAGCGATACCGCAAGGGTGCAGAGTTACCTGCGCCAGCGCTTTGGCAACAAGCGGCTGTCACTCGCCAGGCGCGAAAACAAGGATGATTCAGCCGATCTGATGCTGGAGGATGAGTTCATCGGGGTTGTGTTCCAGGATGACGAGGATGGCGATCTCTGCTTCCATGTCCAGATCTCGATCCTTGCCGAGGATCTCGACGATATGTAATGCCGGTCCGGTGGCCTGTTTTCAGCCACCAAGCCAGCCGCCGGCGCGCGCCATCCCGATGGCAAGCCCGAACATCACCAGCGCGATCACCGCATCGAGGATTCGCCAGGCATTCGGGCGTTTCATTTGCGGTGCCAGCAGGCTTGCGCCGAACCCGAGACTGAAGAAGAACACAAAGCTTGAGGTGGCGGCACCGGCGCCATAGGCAATCCTGTCGGCGCCGTCAAACTGCAGTGACACCGTGCCGATCAGCACCACCGTATCAAGATAGACATGCGGGTTGCCGAATGTCAGAACGGCGGCGGTGGCAAGCGTCGGCAGCAAATGGCCGGACACCCCGTCATTATCATTGATGGTGCCATTCGCCATCACCGCACTGCGCACACGCAGCAGGCCATAGCCGGCAAGCCAGATCGCCGCGACGCCAAACAGCACAGGCGCATGGCGCGACGCGATATCGGCGATCAGCAATGACACACCCGCCACGCCGGCAACAATCAGCAGCATGTCCGCCACCGCGCAGAACATCACCACCGGCAACACATGCCGCCGTATCAGCCCCTGGCGCAGCACAAACGCATTCTGCGCGCCAATCGCGAGGATCAGCGAAAAGCCAAGCGCAAAGCCGGTGCCGAAAGAGGGAAGAAACATGAAGTTAAATGGTCACGCTGATGCGGGTGTGCCGGAGATGGGATTGGAAATCTCGATGAGGTTCCCGTCCGGGTCGCGCACATAGACCGACCAGAGCGGGCCGGTGGCGCCGGTCTTTTCCACCGGGCCATGTTCAAGCGCGATATCATGGGCGGCGAACCGGTCCTGCCAGTCGGCAATCGGCACGTCGCTGAGGAAACACAGATCGACGGCGCCTGCCACCGGCTGGCGGGCATGCGGCACATAGGGGGATGCGGCGTCATGAAGATTGATCTTCTGGTTGCCGAAACACAGCGCCCGGCGTGCCGGACTACCGTCCGCCGGCTGGAAACTCTGCAGTTCCATGCCAAGGACGTCGCAATAGAAGGCGATGGTGGCGTCGGGATCCGCCGCCGTCATCACGATATGATCGATCGAGGTGATCATCCTGCCTCCCCAAGCGCCGGATTCAATCAGGCGCCCAGTCTAGACGCGGCATCCCACCCGGCACAAGCACGGCATTGCGGGCTTGGTGTCAAAAACCGTGCAAGCTGAATTATCCATGTGGAAGCCGGCGCCTGAACTGGCATAGAGGACGTGCAGATGGCGTTATTCGTTCTCGCCGCGAGCGCGCTTCATGCCAGCCGACAGGGTCTTGTGGCCGCCCCTCTCCATCGCCCGCGACACCCCGCCGAAATCAGCGGCTTTCCGGTTCTGGCTGAGCTTGGATTTGGCGGCGATATTCTCGATATCGATCCTGAAGGCCACAATGTTATCCAGCATCTGTTCCATATAGTCGCGCGGCGCGTCGGACATCTTCCATGCCCGGTCGCCGAAGGTTTTCTGTTCCTGAATTTTCGTCAGCCTGCCGACCACTGCAAGCTTGTCCTTGCGCGCATGCGAGAAACTGATCCGGCCCCTGATGTGCACAACCTGATAATTCCATGTTGGCACATGACGGTGCGTTTCCTGTTTGGTCGGATACCAATTCGGGGAAATATAAGCATCCTCGGCACGGAAGATCGCCAGCATCCTTGCGCCATCCTCAATCAGCTCGTGGAGCGTGTTCGCCCTGGCGATATGGCCGACAAGCTCGCTGGCGTCAGTCATCATCAGGGGGATGTGATTGGCGATGATTTCCTCCCCATGAACGCAGATGATCGCCGCCAGCGGGAATGCGGCGATCAGACCGGCAATGGCCTCGCTGTCGGTGTCCTCAAAATGGGCTGGCAGATACATAGGCGTTACGCTCCGGCGCACAGCGCAACCGGCTGGAACTTTTCCACGACAGACATAATCTCCCCCAGGCAGTCAGGTGGTGGCCAGCAGGGCGGCGTCACAAAGCTGCCGTCCTGCTGGCAAAGGAATGATCGTCAGCATTTTGGCTTGCGCCCGGTATCCTCGAATACCGGGCGGGCACGGAACAGCTCTTCAAAGAAGGCCATCCGGTTCGGCATGATCTCTTGCGCCCGCGTCTCGACATCCGCCGGCAGGCGGCCGGGATGCATGATCATCGTCCAGGCAAACAGCGCCGATTCCGCCATATCCTCTTTTTTCGGCAGGCGTTTCGCGTATTTGGTGATGTAGTCACCATCCGCCTTCTGCGCCTTCAGCCATGTCTTCGAGCGGGCATGTTTGGCGTCCAGCGTTGCGTGGACCGATTCATGAAAGACGGTTTCTTCCAGATCATGGTTGCGGATTCGTGTCTTGATATTCTCCGAATAGAGGACAAAGAAATGCCCCTCACCCTCGCCAAAAGCGGTTTCATCGCCGCGGTGGATTACCACATGATCCAGCGTCCTGCGCATGAAGGTCGGCAGTTTGCCAACGGCCTCGGCGGCGGGGGCGACCGATTTCAGGGCCTTTGCCTCGGTCTTGAATTTCGGGTGCGCCCAGATCCCGACCGATGTTCCGTCAGTGTAATGCGCGGTGAAGATGAATGTCTTTTTCGCCATCAGCCGGTCGGTGCGCTTGTCCGGCATTTCGGCGGTGCGCCGTCCTTCGAACACAAGACAGGCGAAGGCGCTGTCGTCCGATGTGGCGATGAATTCATGATCGTTCGAGACCACCGAATTCGGATAAAGCGGCCCGCCCATTGCGGCTTGGGAAATGGTGGTGGCGACAAGGGACAGACATCCCGCAAACAGCATTATTACCTTTTTCATATCCTGTCTTCTTCCAGTTACCGGTTTTTAAACAGGCTGTTCAGCCTGAAAGGCTGTCAGCCAGACAAAGGTAACGCAGCACCAATTAACAAAACGTAAATTAGCATTGAAAAATTTTGTGGCGACACATGTCACATGCTGGCTTGGCACTGCGCACTGCGGGTTGGTGGGGCACCGCCTGTCGGTCTTACCTGGTGGCGGCGTCCAGGGCGGCCTCGCAATGCAGCCGCGTGGTGTCGAACAGCGGCAGATCGGTGTTCGTCAGGCCGCCAAATCTCTCCTGCGTCAACGCGCAGAGCGTCCGGTAATAGATCTGTGTCGAGGCGGCAGACATCCCGCCGAGAATGCCGATTGTCTTCATGCCAAATAATAGCCGGCGTTAAACCCCACCGTCACGCCCGGTCAATCGTGCCGGGTAGCACTTCATATTTCCACTCTGTCACCGTGGCTTGGCGGGGTCGAGGTGACGGTGAACACCAGATCGGACGGATGCCGGTTGCTAATCCGGTGCGGCGCGCCCGGTTTCACATGGATGCCGTGTTGCGGATGAATGGTCAGCATCTCACCATCAAGCTCCATCGTCGCAATGCCGGACAATATGTAAAAGAATTGTTCCGCGCGCGCATGATAATGCCGTATTTCAGCGGTGTTTGGGGGCATGCGCTCCTGAATGACGCTCAGCCGCTCGGACCTGACAAGGTGCCAGCCATCGCAGCCATCGCCCCAGACATAATGCGCCGCTGCATCGGCGCTCACGACCGGCATGCTCACTCCCACTCAATAGTGCCAATCTTGTAAGTTAATGATATAATTATGATATTTTAAGACTATG
>CBFHRT010000084.1:0-8938 GCA_965658285.1 Puniceispirillaceae bacterium (SeqCode)
GTCGTACCATCACCGCGGTTGTTGGTGATCTGCAGGCTGTTGTCGACCACCGTGGCGGCAAGCCCGGCAACGTTGCTGATCTGATTGGCGACTGCGGCCAGCTGGGTAGCGAAATCCGCTTTCACCCCGTCAATGACATAGGTTTCCGACCCGCCAATCGCGCCATCATCATCGGCATCCAGCGTGAAACTGAAACGCTGTGTCTGTGGTGAAAAGGCAATGCTGCCAGTTGCGCCATCGGCGATCGCCAGCGCGGCGCTGCCGGACTGGCCGTCTGTGGTCAGATACTCACCATGACCAACCTGGATGCTGCTGCCAGCGGTCACATCCTGCTGGACCGACAGGCTGCCGGCCGAGATCGCGCCCCGCGACACCTGCTGGAAGTCCGAAATGACAATCGGATTGCCGGTTGCATCGGTCAGGTCCATGCGGATTGTCGCCCCGGTGACCGAACTGGCGCTCGACACGGTTGATGTGCCAAGACCGCTGGTCGCGTCAATCGCCGTGCGCAACGCCGCCTCGGCATCGCTGATGGCACCGGCGAGATTGCCATTGGTCGCGGCGCGAAGGCCGGCTGGCGTGGTGTCGATTTCAACCTGCTGACCATTCACAAGAAAGCGATAAATCCGGCCTTCCTCGAACTGCAACGCGGCCGAGGAGTCGGCAAGTGAGGCCAGCCTGCCACCTTCCGAAATACCGAGATCGCCATCGGCAAGCTGAACCGTATTCGTTTCATCCTGAAGGGTGTCATCGCTTGCCGCCTCGGGACGGAAATGCAGCGTTCCGGCTGTCACTTCGGCAAGCGCCGCCGATTGCATGGTGGCGGTCCCGAAGGTCAGGCCGACGCCGTCGCTGCGGTTATTCTCGATGATGATGTGGTCTCCGCCCGATGACGCCAGCACATCGGACCCGGCGACAGTCGAAATCTCGAGTGCCAGTTCCTCGATCGCCGCAACAAAGCTCTGGCTGACAGCATTCAGGGTGAAGGTCTCGTTGGCGCCAATCGTGCCATCGCCGTCAGCGTCCAGCGTGAATTCATATAATTGGCTGGTATTGGAAAAGGACAGCGTGGCCGTATTGCCGGCGGCAATCGCCAGCGCGGTGCCGGACGACTGGCCGTCATCGGTCAGATATTCACCATGCGCCACCACATGATCACCATTCTCCACGATCACCGGGTTCGGGTTTGTTATGTCCTGATTGATGGTCATGCTGCCGGCCGTCTGGGCGGCGCGGGTCAGGTTCTGGACCTCGGACAGGACAATCGGGTTACCGGACGCATCCGTCATGTCGAACATGATGCTGGTGCCGGTGACGGACAGCGCAGTATCGACAGTGGCCATGCCGGCGCCGCTTTTGGACTCGATGGCGGCACTGATGGCCGCCGCCGCATCGGCGATCGCGCCGGCAAGCGTGCCGCCTGTCGCCATGCGCAGCCCGTCAGTCGTGGTGTCGATCGTGATCGCGCTGCCATTGACCTTGAAGGCGTGAATTCGACCCTCTTCGATCTGGAGCGCCGCCGTGGCCGCGCCAAAGCTGGCCGTCGTGTCGGTGAAGGACTTGATGGCCACCTCGCCGTCACCGTTCGATACAGCGCCGTTCACCGACTGGATCTCGACACCGAGGCCATCTTTCAGGCGCAGTGTCACCAGATTGCCGGTCGATGTCGCCGAGACAAGCGATGTCATGTCGGCACCACCATCACCGGCGGTGGCATTACCGGCAACCGCGGCATTGATCGCCGCCGCGATGGCCGACGCATTCCCGCCGGTCATCGCAAGATTGCTCAGCGAGAACGCCATATCGGTGGTCGATCCGGGGCCGAAATCAGGCTTGCCGTTGAAGACAAAGCCAAGATTGTAGGTATCGTCACGGTCGAAGTTCAGGGTGACGACGGTATCGGTGTTGGGGGCGGCGGTGCCGTTGATGCTGGTGATCTCGCCCGAGAACCGCGTCGGGATATGCTGTTCCTGATACATCAGGCCAAGGCGCCGCGCCGCCGCGACATTCGCCTCGTCGCCGGATGCGGCCAGAACCGCGATCGAGGAACGCGAAATCGACCCCGCCGTCGAGACGATATTAAGGCGTTTCTCGGCATCGAAAAAGGCATCGAGGCGTCCGGCCTCGCCGCCGCTGATAACCGGCTCGCCGTCGGTCATGGTGACCGTGTAAATCTCATCCTCGAACCGGACCCGGACGGAATCATTGGCCAGCGGTGCGGCGTCGGCAAGGCCGACAAGTGTGGCGATCGGGGCGGTGTTGCGAAGTTCACGCAGCATCGCCGCCGCGACATCATCCGCACCGGGGCCGTCAATGTCGGCGGCATTGATGCTGGCGGACAGGGGGCCAACCGTCATGCTGTAGCCGATCGTCGCCGCCGAGGCGCCAAGCCCGTCGATCGAGGTTTCATTGGTGTCTATGCCTTCAAGCGCGGCAAAGGTGACATGCGTCTGGCCGCCCGACTGTGCGGAGGTGACAAGAACCTCGGAGTCGTAATTGGCCGTTGTCTCGATGCCGAGATACCCGCTGTCACCTGACTGGTTCAGGTAATCACCGACATAGACCGCCCCGTCATTGAACCCGTTGGCCTCGGTCATCATCGCCTGCAGCGCAGCGCGGCTTGCCTCGGTCTGCAATGTGCCGGCAACATGACGGCCCTCGCGGGTGAAGATCTGCACATCCGATTCCGCGGCAACGCCGGCTGTCACGGCGCCATCGACAACCCGGCCACCGCTGATCGATGCTGTTGCCGCGCTGAAATCATTCTTTGTCAGGCTGAATGTCAGATTGCCGTCGGCCCCCGACACAAAACCGCCGAGGCTGGCAAGGCTGACGCTCTCGCCGCTGCCCTGTACCACACCGGTGATCCTGCCGACATTCATCAGATCGGCAATCTGGTCGAAATCGAGCCAGCTTCCCTCAAACCCCTTGATGTCGGCGAAGGCGACATTGAAATCGACGGTCTTGTCGACGATCTGGTCGTTCTCGTCGAGGCTACGGATGGTCAGGGTGATATCGTCCACATCGGCGAGGCTTTCAGGCGACAGGGCGAAACGCGCCGTGCTCTGGCCGGATAGCGAAAAAATATCGAGATTGGCCGTATTCGCCGGAATCACCGCGACAGCGCCACCGGACAGGAAGCCGGTGGCGGCAACAGCCGAGCGGTTATTGCTGAAAACCTCGGTAATGCTCGGCAGGTCCGGCGGCGAGGTCGGCCCTGTCGGTGTCGCGTCAATCAACGCCTTGCCGGCATTGCGGGGATCGGCGGACACCAGCAGCGGTGAGGCGGCGGCGAAATCCTGCGGCCGCCGGATGACGACCGACAGGCCGGCGGCACTGCCGCTGACCGGATCATAGATGAACTGGTCGAAATCGGCGGCGGCGCCGAGGAAATTGATCTGCGCGCCAGGCAGGGCAACCTGCCCACGGCCGCTGGCCACCAGCTCGCCATAATCATCACGGCCATTCCAGACACCCTTGCCGGCATCGTAGGTAAAGGTTACCCGCCTCGACTCAACAAGGTTGTAGTCGGTCACCGTCAATTCGGTTGAGGCGCCGCCGGCATTGGTCGGGTTCGGCTGGATCCTGACATCAAGAGCGCGGAACAGATCGCCACTGGTCTCACCCTCCAAATTCAGGCCACGATTATGGATGGCGTTGAACTCACGGACGAGAACAAAGGCCATATTGTCGATTTCGGCCATCACATCGGCTGCGGTCGCGTTGGCGGCGGCGATGCCGGCAAGCGAGCCGTTTGTCACCTGCGAGGTCAGGATGTTTTCAGCCCCGGGCCCAAGCACGAAAGTCATCTTGTCATTTGCGATTTCGGTGCCAAGCCGGGTCGCACGGTCCAGCTCGACAAGGCGCGGACCATTGATATTGTCACCAAGCGTGACCGTCGCCACACCCTTGTCGCTGAGATCGACGGTCACCTCGACATATTTAGACAGCTTGTCGATCACGGCGTCACGCGAATCCAGAAGTGCGTTGTTCTGGCTGGCGCCGCCGGTGGTGCTGATCTGCAGGTTGATCGCCGCCAGCTCCTCGGTCAGCACATTGACATCGCCAAGCTGCTGATTGGCCTGGGTCATCAGGCCTTCACGGTAACCGTTGATCAGCGCCGCGGTTTCATTGAAGCTCTCGGCCATCTGCTTGGCCTGTTCCAGCGCCACGGTCCGCGCCGCCAGATCGGACGGCATGCTGGAGATTTCCTGAAGGCCGGTAAAGAAACGGCCGATGGCGGCGCCAAGATTTGCCTCGCCTGGCAGGATGATATCCTCAAGTTGCTTGATGCTGTTCGAAAATGTCGTCGTAGCCTCGGCATAAGCGGTCGCGCTGCGCGCCTTGGCCAGCAGGAATTCGTCAAAGGCGCGCCGGATCTCGGACACGCGGACACCAAGCCCCGGCGAGTTGCCGATGCTGTTGATTCCCGACTGGCTGGCGCTGACCTCTTCAAGGCTTGCCTCACGCCGCTTATAGCCGTCAGTGTCGATATTGGCGATGTTCTGACCGGTTACCGCCAGCGCCTGACGGTAGGAATTCAGTCCGGATTTGCCGATGTCGAAGAGGCTGGACATGCAGACTACTTACCGCCCCCGAGCTGGCGAACCAGGGCATCGGCAATGCCAAGATCGACCCGCCCCGACAGGTTCTTTGACAGTTCCTGGTCCATCATGTCCTGATAGGTCGATTTCGCCGAACTTGCGAACAGATCCTCGGCAAGCTTGGCCTTGCGGGCCTGCTTGATGAATTCATTCAGGAAGATGGCCTCGAACTGCTCGGCCGCCTCACGAAGGTCGGCATCCTTGTCGGGTGCCTTCATCGCCTCGTTGCCGGCGGTGGTGCGCAGCGCGTCGAACATGGCCTGGGCATTGGTATCGATGCTCATGGTTCTCTCCCCTAGATAACGATGATTTCGGCGCGGAGCGACCCGGCCTCGCGGAGTGCTTCGAGAATGGCCACCATGTCGGCAGGGCTGGCCCCGACACCGTTGATGGCATCAACCACATCGGAAAGCTCGACCCCCGGATCGAAGATAAAGGCGCGGGCGGGTTCCTGCTCGATGATGATCTCGGTGTCGTCGGTTACCGCCGCCTGCCCGGGCGTGACCACGGTGCCCTGCGCGTTCTGAGCAACATTTGTCGCCTGCGTGACTTCCTGATCCTCATTGATCCGCACGGTCAGCGATCCGTGCGTTACCACCGACGGGGTCACGCGCACATCACCGCCAATGACGATGGTGCCGGTACGGGAATTGACAATCACCTTGGCAGCCGGCCGCGCCGGATCGACCTCGATATTTTCCAGCAGGCTGATAAACGATACCTTCTGCGCCGGATCGACCGGCGCGCGCACCTTGATCGTCGAGGCATCAAGCGGCGTCGCCACCTGTGGCCCGAAGACCTCGTTCACCGCATCGGCAACACGCATCGCGGTGCTGAAATCCGACTGGTGAAGATTGAGAAGCACATTTTCGGTCGACTGGAACGGCGTATCAACCATCTTTTCGACAGAGGCGCCGCGCGGGATGCGTCCCACCGTCGGAATATTGACGATGACCGAGGATCCGTCATTGCCGGCAACACCGAGGCCGCCGACGACCAGATTGCCCTGGGCGATGGCATAGGTTTCACCATCCGCCCCCAGCATCGGCGTCATCAACAGCGTGCCACCACGAAGCGATTTCGCACCGCCGATGGTCGAGACGGTGATATCGAAGCGCTGCCCGGGCTTCATGAAGGCCGGCATTTCGGCCGTCACCATCACCGCGGCCACATTCTTTGCGTTCAAATTGGCGGCATCGGTCACCAGACCAAACTGCGAGACCATCGATTGCAGTGACTGAAGGGTCAGGCCCGAGGATCCGTCACCGGTGCCGGCAAGGCCGACCACGACACCATAGCCCACAAGCTGGTTCGACCTGACACCGGCGATCGATGTCATGTCCTTGAGCCTGTCGGCCTGAACCGATGTCATTGCCAGCCCGAGCAGAAGCAAGGGCACAAGGCACAACCCGGCCAACCTGTTCACAATCCCTGTCCGCATGGGTCTCATCCCTGATTAGAACGGCGAAATATTCCGCATGGTGCGGCTCAGCCAGCCCTGCCGGCTTGAATCCGCGATTTCTCCGGCGCCGACATAGACAATTTCCGCATCAGCAACCCGGTTCGACAACACAACATTGGTTGCCGAGACATCTTCCGGCCGCACCAACCCGGTCAGCCGCACATATTCATCACCATTGTTCAGCCGCAGCTTTTTCTGACCGGCAATCTCCATGTTGCCGTTATCAAACACCCGCGTCACGGTGACGGTCAGGAAACCGGATAGCGAGTTCGACTGCGCCGCGTTGCCGGAGCCGGCGAAACTGCGGGTTGTGCCGGCATTGAGGCCAGCCGCGTCCTTGTCATATCCACCGGTCAGCAAGTTCGGCAGGCCGGTCGGCAACGTGACCGCGAAATTGTCGTTCTTCGACGAGGCAGCGGACTGCGTCTTGGTCGCGGCAAAGGTTTCATTGAGCGATACCGTCAGGATATCGCCGACCTCACGGGCCCGGATATCACTTGCGAACAGGCCGCTGGAATTCTGCTTGAAGATCCCGCCGGTGGGTGACTCCGCCTCCGGTGTCATATGCGCACTTTCATAGATCGGCTTGAAATCAAGCGAAGCCTCGTTCTCGACATAGGTCGAGCATCCGCCGGCAAGGCCGGCCATCACGAGGCAGAGCGCTGTTGTCATACGTACCGGCATCTTGAACACCTCAGCTAGCGATCAGAGATTCTGCGAAATGAAGCGAAGCATCTCGTCGACCGAGGTGATCGATTTCGAGCTGACCTCATAGGCACGCTGGGTCTCGATCATCTCCACAAGTTCGGTCACGACATTGACGTTCGACGCCTCAAGCGCGCCCTGGATCATGCGCCCCATGCCATTCTCGTTCGGGTTGGCGACGATCGGGGCACCGCTCGAGTCGGTCTCGACGAAGAAGCTCTCACCGATCGGCTGCAGGCCGGTACGGTTGGTGAAATCGGCAAGCGTCAGCTGGCCGACGGCCTCGGCCCCAACCTGACCGGCGATAAGAACGCTGACAATGCCGTCACGCGAGATATTGATCTGCGACGCGCCATCGGGAATGGCGATCTCTGGCTGAATGACATATCCGCTGGCGGTGGTCAGGACGCCTTCATTGTTGGTCGAGATGGCCCCGTTGCGGGTATAGCCGATCCGGCCGTCAGGCAGCAGCACCTGAAGAAAGCCGCCGCCCTCGATGGCAACATCAAGCGCGTTGTCGGTCGTGATCAGGCTGCCTTGTGTCATCGTCTTCTGGGTGTTGACGATGCGGGCGCCGGTACCGACCGAGAAGGATGAGGTCAGGTTGGCCTCTGCGGTCACCTGGTCGCCGGCGACGCGGCGGACCTGATAGAGAAGCGTTTCGAAATTCGCACGGTCACGCTTGAAGCCTGTGGTGTTCACGTTTGCCAGATTGTTGGCGATGATCTGCATACGGGTCTGCTGTGCGTTCAGACCTGTCTTTGCGACGTGCATGGAACTGGTTGACATCTATCTTCTCCTGGGCCGGATTTTCTCCTGACACCAGTAAGCAAACAGCATGCCAAACAGGCAGATGGGAAATAAAGACGTGACGAAGTCTCAGCCGGCCGCGGGTCAGCTCGGCATCCGGATCAGGCTGGCGCCGGCTTCATCGATCTCGGTGGCCGAGGAAATCAGCTTGATGTTGATCTCATATTGCCGCTGATCCTCAATCGAACTGATCAGCTCGTCGGTGATATTGACGTTGCTGAGTTCCACATGCTGCGGGACCAGGGATACATCCTGATCAATGCCCGGAACCGTGCCGTCGGCAGGGCGAATTTCGCCGTCCGGGAATTTCTTCAGCTCCTTGTCCGCAGCAAAGCTCATCGCCAGGCGGCCGATAACCTGTTTGGTGCCAAGAGGCGAGTTCAGCGGTTCAATGATCACATCACCGTCGTCAGACACCTTGATCGACCGGTAGGCCGGCACCTCGATCGGCTCGAGATTCGCATTCAGCATGGTGTGCGACGATCCGTTCTGGAGCGTTCCGTCCGCAGCAACCTTGAGATCGCCGCGGCGGGTCAATGACAGTTCATTCTGGCCCTTCACCATGAAATAGCCGTCGCCGCGGATGGCGACATCAAGGTCATAATCGGTCTGGCTGAGCGTGCCTGGATCGGCCTCGAAGAAGTTATTGTCATCGCGGATGGCCAGCGCCCGCGACTGCAGGCTTGTCATATTGTCCAGAAAGGCCGTGCCAACCGATTTCGCCCCGAGGTCGCGGCGATATCCCGGCACATTGACGTTGGCGAGGTTCTGGGCCCGCACCGAGCGATTGTCGTAGATATTGTTGACCGTGTTGAACGCCGTGTAGATCAGCTTGTCCATAACAGTCTCCCTTCATTGCTGTCGGTCATAGCTACCGGTCAATCACGCCGGCGGGGCCAAGTCGCGCCCGAATTACATCCGGATGTTGATGATGGTCTGGGTCAGGCCGGTCGTGGTCTCAATCGCCTTCGCCGAGGCCTGGAAGTTCCGCTGCGCGGTAATCAGGTTCACCAGTTCCTCGGTAATATCGACGTTCGAGCGCTCCAGCGAACCCGACAGGATCGTTCCAAAGCCCTCTGATCCGGCTTCACCAACCTGCGGCGTACCGGAAACGGCGGTTTCCGTGTAGGTCGCGTTACCAATCTGCTTCAGACCGTTCTGGTTGTTGAAGTTCGCGACAACGATCTTGCCAAGCGGGTTGTTCTGACCGTTGGTGTAGTTGGCGCGAATGGTTCCCGAGGAATCAATCTCGATACCGTCCAGTCGGCCGGAGGTGAAACCGTCCTGCTCGACAGTCAGAACCGAGAAAGGCTGGGCAAGCTGGGTGGAGGACGAGAAATCGACATCCAGCGCGATC
>CBFHRT010000085.1:0-8623 GCA_965658285.1 Puniceispirillaceae bacterium (SeqCode)
CCACCTGCCACTTGTCGTCGATATCGATACAGGTTTCGGCAACGCCATCAACACCCAGCGCACCGTGCGCCTGATTGAACGTGCCGGCGCTTGTGCCATGCAGTTGGAGGATCAGGTTTTTCCCAAAAAATGTGGTCACTTCTCCGGCAAGGCTGTTATTCCGGTTGAAGAAGCGGTGTCGAAAATAAAGGCGGCGGTGGATGCCCGCGAGGATGCGAACACGATGATCATCGCCCGCACCGATGCCCGCGCCATTGACGGGATCGAGGCCGCGCTCGACCGGGCGGAAGCCTTTGTCGAGGCCGGGGCCGACATGACTTTCGTCGAGGCGCCGCGGTCCGAGGAAGAAATGCGGATGATCACGCAGCGCCTGGCTGTGCCGCAGGTTGCCAATATGGTTGTCGGTGGCAAAACACCGCTGACGCCGCAATCACGGCTTGCCGAGCTTGGTTTCTCGCTTGTTCTCTACGCCAACACGCCCCTGCAGGCGGCGATGCGGGCGATGAGCGAGGTTCTTGGCGTCCTGAAGGCGGATGGCGATGTGTCGGCGGTGATTGACAGGCTGGCTGACTTCGAGGAACGCCAGAGGTTGGTCGACAAGGACAGCTATGACAGGCTGGAGGATCGCTACCGGGTGGACTGAAACCGGGCCATCAAACTGGAAACCACCCCGGGGAGTCACCCGTCACAGTTTCGCGTTGAAATTCTGCGTAGGATCGAGTTCCGGCACCTTCTGGCCGGCATGACCGGTGAGGTCGATGGGGGCTCGCTTCACAAACTGTCCCGCGCCGGGTCTTGCCAGCAATTCGCCATTATCGACGATAGGTCTGCCGCGCCCCAGAACGGTTTTCGGCCAGCCTGTGACCTTCATACCGGCAAACGGGTTATAATCCATGGCATCATGCATCTCGCCCGCAATGCGGGTTTCGTTCGGGTCCCAGATAGCGATATCGGCATCGGCACCGATGGCAAGCGTTCCCTTGGTCGGCAGCATGCCATAGATGCGGGCGGCGTTTGTTGAGGACAGAGCGACAAACTGGTTCAGGCTGATTCGTCCTTTCACAACGCCCTCTGAAAACAGCAACGGCAACCGCATCTCAATGCCGGGCATGCCATTGGCGATCTGCCGGAAATTGATATCGCGCCCGGCATTGAACTTGCCGGTATCATCATAGCGATAAGGGGCGTGATCCGATGATACAAGCGACAGCGTTCCCGCCTGCACATGTTGCCAGAGGGCATCCTGGGTGGCGGCGTCGCGAAGCGGCGGCGAGCAGATGAATTTCGCCCCCTCCATACCCGGTTTGTCCAGATCATCACGCGTGAGGAACAGATATTGCGGGCAGGTTTCGGCCCATACCTGGCCGCCATTGGCGCGCGCCCTCGCAACGATCTCAGCGCCGCCTGGTGTTGACACATGAACAATGAACAAGGGTGCCTGTGCCAGCCGCGCCAGCGACACTGCACGGTTGATGGCCTCTTCCTCGGCAATGCCGGGGCGCGAGGGGGCGTGATAGCGGGGTTCAACATTGCCGCCATCGATCATCCGGCGGCCCATCCAGTCCAGCATGTCATGATTTTCGGCATGCACCATCGTCAGCCCGCCATGCCGGCCGGCCACCGAGAGAATATCAAGGAATTGCGCGTCTGAAACGCGGGTGGCGTAGGTCATGAAGACCTTGAAAGACGTGATGCCTCTGGCAAACACCTCGGGAAGCTCATCGAGAACCTCGGGCGTCGGGTCGGTCAGGATAAGATGGTAGGACCAGTCGATTACAGATTTCGGCGTTGCGCGGTCGTCATATGTCCGGATTGTATCGGCAAGGCTCTGGCCGGTTTTCTGCGCGGCGAAAGGCACGAAACAGGAATTGCCACCGAATGCCGCGGATATCGAACCGGATTCGTAATCATCCGATGTCATGACGCCCATGCCGCTTTCCTGCGCGATATGGCAATGCGCCTCGATGCCGCCAGGCATCACGATCTGTCCGGTGGCATCAATCACGTCATCTGCGCCGGTGATGTCCTCGGCAATGGTGACGATACGGCCTTCGCGAATGCCGATATCGGCATGAAAGGTTTCGGTCGCGGTGGCGATCAGACCGCCACGAATTGCCAGATCATGTCGCATGATCACCCCTGTGTGCCATCAGGATGGACTACGCCGGTTTGCGAGCCGATCCGGCCGTAATGTTCGATCCGGCGATGACGCTTGAAATCGAACACCGTCGCCTTGCCGAACTGTGTTGCATCCATATCGCAATTATGGACCAATAGCTCATCACCAAGGGTTTTGGCCTTCTGCATGATCACCCCGTCAGGCGAGACGATCACACTGCCGCCATTCAGCTTGTGTCCATCCTCGTCGCCGGCCTTGGCCACAGCAACCACCCAAGTGGAATTCTGATAGGCCCCGGCCTGTACCGACAAATCGGAATGGAATTCACGAAGCTCAGCGCTTTCATTGGCATTTTGCGAATTGCCAGAGGGGGTGTTGTAGCCAAGCATGGTCAGCTCAACCCCCTGCAGGCCCATCTCGCGATAGGATTCGGGCCAGCGGCGGTCATTGCAGATCAGCATGCCCATCCAGGTGTCCATGTTGCGAAACACGGGGAAACCAAGATCACCGGGAAGGAAATAGCGTTTCTCGAGATGTTGGAAGCTGCGCTCCGGGTCGAATTCATCATGGCCGGGCAGGTGGATTTTCCGATATTTGCCGACAATCCGGGCTTCGGTATCAGTCAGGATCTGGGTGTTGAAATGCTGCCCGTCGGGTGTCAGCTCCGCATAGCCAAGCGAAATGGCGATGCCGTAATCGCGCGCCCGCTGGAACAACGGTAATGTGGCGGCATTCGGCATTTCAGCCTCGAACCAGCCATCGACCTCGGCCTGATCCTCAAAATACCAGCGCGGGAAGAAGGTGGTCAGGCAAAGCTCGGGAAAGATGACGAGCTTGCATCCGGCGCTGTTGGCATCATCCAGCAGGGCAATCATACGTGTCACCACGGCTTCGCGCGTGTCTGCGCGCTGGATAGGGCCCATCTGGGCAGCGCCTATGACGATTTCTCGCATTACTCAATTCCTCTTAATAAGGGCATTTTTATTGCCTGCGCTTTGGCGCGGCTGTCATGGTCGCAAACAACGCATCAAGAGACATTGCAGAATTGAGGTCGTTCACCATGTTCCAGATCTGGCCAGCATCTTTCTCACGCCAGAGACGCGTTGCAAGGGACATATATTTGTCGTGGATCTCCAGAAGCGGATAGGGGGCCGACCAGTCACCCCGGTTGGTTTGAGTCGCTGCCTGTAATGTCTCTCCGGACTTCAAGGTGACAGTGACCCGGGCCGGGCGCTGGTCGGGAAGGCAGGCTGTCATCGCCGGATCTTCGGCAAGTTTTACGCGTCCGGCCAGATCAAGAATCACCGGGTTGGTGACGTTCGGCATGGTAAAGCTGTCAACGGCGGTGGATTGATTCACCAGCGAGGTTGCGATGGCGAACGGAACGGAAAATTTGCCTGCCAGCACATTCTGCGGCGCCGGATCGTCAAGCTCGACCGCCAGCGAGTAGGTCTCGACAAGGACGCTCTCGATGGTGTCATGGGCGAGCGTTCCATGTTGTTCCTGCATGATCGCCAGCGCATCGAGGGCCGCATGATTATAGCGGCAGCAGGAATGCATCTTGAAATAATTGCGGCTGACTTCCCATCGAATGCCAAGATCATTTGCGAATTCGGCTTCATCAAACACATCCGAGACAACATGTCCGAAAACCTGCGAGACGCCGTTCACGTCACCGGTGAAACCGGCTGAAATCATGTCACCGGCAAGAACGCCCATCTGGCCGGACACGCCGGCAAAGACATTGCGCACGGTGCCACCTTCCAGCATCGTGCGCCGCGAGGTGGACAGCCCGAGACTTGCCGACATGCTGATGACATGCCGCATCTGGTCCGGCGATGCGCCAAGGATTCGGGCAACCGCAGTCGCCGCGCAGATCGCGCCCCAGGTGCCATGCGGATGCATCGACGGGCGAAGCTGTGTGGCGATGCCCACACGCGCGCCAACATCGTAGCCAATGGCGATGGCGGCCAGCAATTCACGCCCGGTGATCTGCCGTCCGGCGGCAGCGGCAAGTGCGGCCGGCACCGTATGCATGCCTGGATGTCCCTTGCAGAATTGGTGACCTTCATCCATTTCCAGAGTTGTTCCGGCGGTTCCGTTCAACAAAGCCGCCATGCCGGCCGGCCGCGTCTGCGAGGTGCCGATGATCAGGGCCGGACCGTCACCCGTCTGTCGTTTGGTCAACGCTGCCACGTCAGGCTCGGCAGCACCGCCGACAATGGCACCAATGCAATCAGCAAGGATCAGCGACGCGCTTTGAATGACAGCGGCGGGTATGTCGGAAGTTGGTGTGGCTGCTGCAAAATTTGCCACCTGGTCCAGTGAGTCTAGCTTTCTATCTGTCATAATACCTCACACACTTAAAAAGTTCCCGTAAAGTTCAGAAGAGCAAATAAATAGATACTACCATTGGTAGGCAATACCGAGGCTAAAAATTTCCCGCTGGTGCCTACAATATAATCAGGCCAGAAAGTTCTGAAATCAGCCAGTCGTAGACCGGTGCGCAACAAGGGTACTATTGACAAGCCGGTGCTGCGGTGGATTTCTGATTTGATATTGTTGATGCCCCAAACCGAGGATACCTGCCATGAAAGAGGTTCTGGTGATTGTTCCGTTTCCGATGTCCGAGGAAAATCTGGCAGCCCGCCAGTCGCAATTGCAGGCGGTTGAGTTAAGCGACCAGCTGCGTTTCACCTTCCGCTCAACCAAGGCGGCACCAAGGAACTATGTCAGCCAGGCCGACATGGTGCTTGCCGATGTCGGTATCCTCGAAGTGGGTCAGTCGGCCGAGGAGGAGGGGTTTGCCGCGGTCTGTATCGACACAATGAGTGATTCCGGCGTTGCTGCCCTGCGCTCGGCCCTCGACATTCCGGTGATCGGACCTGGCCGCGCCTCGATGCTGACAGCGATGATGCTTGGCAGCCGGTTTTCGGTGGTCACCATGTGGAAACACTGGTTCCATCTTTATGAAAAGACGATCACCGACCTCGGGATCGAACACCATCTTGCCTCGATTCGGTCAATCGACGTCGCACCAGACAATCAGGCGCTGCTTGGTGGCAAGGAAGATGATATTTTTCCGCTGCTGCTGGAAGCGGCAAACAAGGCGATCGCGGAAGACGGCGCCCAGGTGATTCTCCTTGGTTCGACCACGATGCACCAGGCGCATGCCTATCTGTCGGACAATCTCGATGTGCCGGTGATCAACCCGGGGCCTCTGACCTACAAGCTTGTCGAGGCGATGCTGGGCCTGGGGCTGGCGCACAGCCGCGCCGCCTATCCGGCATCACCCGTACCGCGCACCGAGATGATTGCCGCGATGATGGGGGCTGCCGGGAATTTCGATCACTGACAGTGATCCGCCGGGGCTTCACGATCACGCCCTTCAGCCGGTGCGGTCGAGTGTGTTCTCGCCGGCCATATAGACCCGGACTTCAGTGAATTTCCCATTGCTGGCGGTGAAAAAATTGCAATTCGATTTATAAACGAGACCGCCATCGTGGAGCGTGTTGGTGACTCGAAACCGGACCGCGATGTCAGCCCCGTTGCCGGCATCGACGAAGACAAACTGGTCATGCCTGACGGCGGCGTGATGCCCCCACAGACGGGTGAACATGTCGCGAATCGCATCATGACCGTGAAGCTTCACCCCATGCGTTTCAACCGAGAAGACGCAGCTCTCATCAAGGGTGCCAAGAAGCGTGTCGATATCCTGACCATCAACACCGGTGAAATAGGTGATGACCAGCGGCGTGAGATCATTCATGCTGGCCGCGCTTCGGCTAGGTCATTCCATACCATCTGCGATGTAATGACCTCCCCCTCGAGTTCGAACCTGTCGATGAAACGGATGCCCTCGAAACTGGTGCCGTCAGGCCAGACACCGGACAGCGTCCCAAAGCAGAAGACGGTGGCGCTGGTGCCATGGAAGGCACAATCGAAGCCATCAAATGTCTTGGTGACAGACTTGTAGCGGTCCCGTGCCCAGTCCACCAGCTCCGAAAGTTCACTAAACTGGCTGCCACCGGGAAATGTCATGGCAAAGCCGTCGTCAAGAAACCCCTTTGCCGTGTCAAGATCACGCGCCTCCATCGCCGCCAAAAAGGCGCGTACGGTGTCCTCCGGCTGGCGCGGTGCCTGAGCCGGAACACGTTTGGTCCGGCCACGCATGTAATTCTCGGCATCGACTTCCTTGATCGTGACGGTCACGAAGTCGGCAGCGGCACCGATCGAGGAACAGGCAGCATCGGTCACACGTTCGGCAAGGCGCTGTCTTACCCCCGCGTCATAGCCCTTGATAAGGGTGCATTCGATCAGCGGCATCTTGTCCCTCCTGAATGTCTGATTGTTGTTTCGTAAGATAGACGATATTCTAATGTAGCTTCCTCTGGCGCGTCAAAAGCTGATCGCCTCTCCAAATTCTATGCTACGGTTTTTTTTATGGAAACACTTGCGCGAAAACTGATTGCCCGTGCGGCGGGGCAGGCCGGGGTGACGACGGGTGACGTGGTTGTGTGTGACGTGGATCTGGCGATGATCCATGATTCCGGTGGCCCGCGGCGGGTGAAACCGATGCTTGAGCGTCTTGGCAGGAATGTCTGGGACAAGGACCGTGTTGTCGTCGTTTCTGACCATTACGTGCCCGCCGATACTGATGAAACACGCGCCATTCAGGCGCTGACGCGGCAGTGGGTTCAGGACGAGAATATCGCCAATTTCTATGACCAGCAGGGCATCTGCCATGTCGTTCTTCCCGAACGTGGGCATCTGGCACCTGGCATGTTCTGTGTTGGTGGGGACAGCCATTCGCCGACCGGTGGGGCGTTTGGTGCCTATATGTTCGGCATTGGCGCCACCGAAATGGCCGGTGTGCTGGCAACCGGGTCGATCTGGCTTCAGGTTCCCGAAACCATCCTGATTGAGTGGCGTAATCAGCTTGGTCCCTACGTCACGGCAAAGGACATGATGCTGGCGGTCTGCGGGCGGATCGGCATGGGGGGCGGGCGATATCAAGCCATTCAATATGCCGGCCCCGCCATCCGCAGCCTGTCAATGCAGGACCGCATGACCCTGTCGAACATGGCGGCCGAACTTGGCGCGCAGACAGGTCTGATCGCACCGGACGAGGTAACCGCCGCTTATGTAACGGATGCCGGCGGGACCGTGCCCGATGACTGGCGTGATTACCGGATCGAAAGTGCCGACGATCCCGCTGATCATCTGCGGTTTGACGCCGCCATGCTGGCACCGCAGATCGCCGCGCCGCACTCACCCGCCAACGCCGCCGATGCAGATGAATTCAGCGATACCGGTTTCGATGTGGCTTATATCGGAGCCTGCACCGGGGCGAAATATGTTGATCTTGCCGCCGCGGCCAGTGTTCTGAAAGGGCGTCGCATCGCCAGTGGCATCACGCTCAAGGTGGCGCCGGCAAGCCGTCAGGATCAGGATCGTGCTGCGCGCGACGGGCTGATGAAAATTCTCGAGGATGCCGGAGCGCAGTTTCTGCCGAACAGCTGTGGTATCTGCTCCGGTTATGGCGATGACAGGCTTGCTGAGGATGATGTCTGCCTGTCCTCGACGGCGCGCAATTTCAAGGGGCGGATGGGCGCGCCGGGATCACGTGTTTATCTCGCATCCCCCTATACCGTGGCGGCGTCCGCGGTAGCTGGCCGTATGCGCGATCCACGTGACGTGATGGGGAGCTGAGCCATGCCCAGACTATGGCGCTTCGATGAGACCATCGATACCGATGTGCTGGCCCCCGGCAAATACATGAAATCACCGCTTGCGGAAATTGCCGCGCATTGTCTTGAGGCCGTAAGTCCGGGTTTTGCCGCATCTGTCGGCAGCGGCGATGTGATTTTGGGGGCGGCGAATTTTGGTGTTGGCTCATCGCGCGAACAGGCCGCCGAGGTGTTGAAACATCTGGGCATCGCCGCCGTGATCGCGCCGAGCTTTGCCGGTATTTTCTACCGTAACGCAATCAATCTCGGCCTGCCTGTCTTCACCATCTCGGACGATGTTTACCGTCATTCCGGTCTGGTGGATGGCGCTGATCTGTTGTTCGATTTTGATACGGCAACGGTGACCCTGACGGCGTCGGGCGAGGTGCTGCCACTGACGGCTTTGCCAGAATTTCTGCGTGACATGATCCTTGATGGCGGGCTGATCCCGCATCTGGAAAAGCGTTTTCAGGCTGCTACTGTAGAGAAGGGCGCATGATGAATCTTCGGGAGATGATGACAGCGGGCGAGATTGTCCTGGCCCCCGGCATTTATGACTCGCTGTCCGGTCTGATCGCCACCCAGATGGGCGCGAAGGCGGTCTATCTGTCCGGGGCCAGCCTTGCCTATACGCGGTTTGGCCGGTCCGACATCGGACTTGTCAGCGTGTCGGAGGTTCACGACACGCTTGCCGCGATCACCGACCGCATCGACACGCCGGTGATTGTCGATGCCGATAACGGGTTCGGCAACGCGCTGAATGTGCAGCGCACAA
>CBFHRT010000085.1:8633-8913 GCA_965658285.1 Puniceispirillaceae bacterium (SeqCode)
TTCCGAAAAGATGCGGCCATCTTGACGGCAAGAGGCTGATCTCCAGTGGCGAGATGGTTGGCAAGGTAAAGGCCGCGCTGGATGCCAGGCGTGACCAGTCCACGCTGATCATCGCGCGCACCGATGCCCGCGCTGTGGAGGGGCTGAGTGCCGCACTTGACCGTGCCGAGGCTTACCTCGAGGCCGGTGCAGATGTGCTGTTCGTCGAGGCACCGCAATCACTGGATGAGATGACACAGATATGCAGACAGTTCCAGGGCAGGGCGCCGCTGCTCGCCAA
>CBFHRT010000086.1:0-8860 GCA_965658285.1 Puniceispirillaceae bacterium (SeqCode)
GGGCCGGACACATCATGCATGATGGCAGCACAACACGGTTTGACGGACAGCTGGTCGATGCACCGATTTTCGCTCCGGACAGCTGGAACCTGACCGATTTCGAGGCCGCGCTCTGCGCCGAGACGCGGGCGTTGGCACAGGCGAATTTCGCCCCACGCGCCGCCGAGATCGACCGCGAGGCGCGCTTCCCGACCGAGAATTACGCCGATCTGAAGGCGCATGATCTTCTTGGCATCTGCATCCCCGCCGAACATGGCGGGCGCGGCGCCGATCTGCGCGCCTACATGCTGGCGGCGGCGGAGATCGGGCGCTATTGCGGGGCCACCGCGCTGACCTTCAACATGCATGTCAGTTCCTGCCTGTGGACAGGCGTTCTGGCCGACGGTGTGGATATGAGCGCGGCGCAGCGCACGGAGCATGCCGCGATGCGGGCCCACCATTACAAGCGAATCCTCAAAGATGGTGCGATCTACGCGCAGCCCTTTTCCGAGGGCGGTGACGCGGCGGCCGGCAAGGCGGCCTTCGGCACCACGGCGCTGCGGACCGATGGCGGCTGGATTGTCAATGGCCGCAAGATTTTTGCCTCGCTATCGGGCCATGCCGATTATTATGGCGTTCTGTGCACCGAGCTGGAGACAGCGGACAGCCGGCCCTCGCGCGCCAACACCATGTATGTGGCGATTCAGCGCGACACTCCGGGGGTGTCCGTCGAGGGTCATTGGGACCCGCTTGGCATGCGCGGCACGGTGTCGAGAACGCTGATCTTCAAGGATGTCTTCATCCCGTTCAGCGAGCAGTTGATGCCGCGCGGTGTCTATTTCACCGCCGCCAAGCAATGGCCGCATATGTTCATGACGCTGACCCCAAGCTATATGGGGATTGCGCAGGCAGCCTATGATTTCACCGTGCGCTATCTACGCGGCGAGATGCCCGGCACGCCGCCGGTGAAACGCCGTATGTATCCGACCAAACAGCTTGCCGTCGCGCAGATGAAGATCATGCTGGAACAGACCAAATCACTGTGGTTCCAGTCGATCAGCGAGGCGCGCCCCAACCCCGGCAAGGAGTCACTGCTGCGCGCCTGGGCGGCACAATACAGCGTGATGGAAAACGCCAACGAGATCGCCCAGCTTGCCATCCGCACCTGTGGTGGCCAGGCAATGCTGAAATCGCTGCCTCTCGAGCGGCTCTATCGTGACAGCCGCTGCGGCGCGCTGATGCTTCCCTGGACGGCGGAGCTGTGCACCGACATGCTTGGCAAGGGCGTCCTGTACGAGCCCGGCGAGACCGATGAGGACCAGGCCTAGGGTGCAGAACCGCCGGATCGACAGTCTGGTGGCGGCGCATGCCGCCGCGGCCCCGCACCGGCCGGCCCTGAGCTTTCACGGAACGACGCTGGATTACGCGGCGCTGGAACGCGCTGTCGCCGCGATGGCTGGCTGGCTGGCGGCGAATGGGATTGGCCCCGGCGACCGCGTCGCGCTTTATGCTCGCAATCACCCCGACAGCTTTGTCACGCTGCTGGCCGTCTCGCGCCTCGGGGCGTTGATGGTGCCGCTGAACTGGCGGCTGTCAGAGGCCGAGCTGTCCTGGCAGATGGCCGACGCCGCGCCGGCACTGTTGATCCACGGGCCGGAATTCGCCGCGATGGCAGACCGGCTGGCAGCCGAATCAGCCTGTCCGCAAATCGCCCTTGGCGCCAAGCTTGCGGCGGCACGAAACGGGCATGAGCTTGCCGAGGCCCACGCCACCGGCAGCGCCGATGCCGAGCTGATGATCGTCTACACCTCGGGAACCACGGGCCGGCCAAAGGGCGCGGTGCTGGCACAGCCGGCGATGATCGCCAATGCCGTGATGAGTCATGATGCCTATGCGATGACGCCCGATGATGTGGTGCTGAACATCCTGCCGCTGTTTCATGTCGGCGGGCTGAACATCCAGCCCTTGCCGGCGCTGCTGTGCGGTGCGCATGTGGTGATCGCACCGGCCTTCGACCCCGCCGCGACGCTGGCCATGATCGCGGATCATGCCGTCACCCAGGTCACTGTGGTGCCAACGGTGCTGGCGGCGCTGCTGGCGCAGGAGGAATGGCCGGCAGCGGATCTGGCCAGCCTTCGCATGGTCGCCATCGGGTCGACCGACGTGCCGGTGCGGCTGATCGAGGCGGTTCATGATCGCGGCATCCCGGTGGTGCAGGTCTATGGCGCCACCGAAACATCGCCAACGGCGATCTACCAGACCGCTGATATCGCCTTTGACAGTGTCGGATCGATCGGGCGCGCGGGATGCGCCTGCGAGATCCGCATCACCGGCCCGGACGGCGCTGAGATGCCGGTCGGCGAGGTGGGTGAGATCCGGGTTCGCGGCAATAACATCCTGACCCGCTACTGGAACAATGACGCCGCCAGCCGGGACAGCATCAGTGATGGCTGGTTCCATACCGGCGATATGGCGCGGATCGATGATCAGGGGCTGTACTGGTTCGCCGACAGGCTGAAGCATGTCATCATCTCGGGCGGCGAGAACATCTATCCGGCCGAGCTTGAACGCGTGCTTCGCGACATGAAGGGGCTGGCCGAATTCGCCGTTGTCGGGCGCGATGATGACCGGTGGGGACAAGTCCCCGTCATCGTCGCCGTGCGCAATGATGACACTGTCACCGGCGACGCCGTGCTGGCGCATTTCGACGGACGGCTGGCCCGCTTCAAGCGGCCGAAGGACGTCGTGTTTGTCGCCGCACTGCCACGCAACGCCCTCGGCAAAATCGTCGCCGACGAGGTGCGGGCGCTGTTGGCCTAGCCCATCATCGAGGGCAGGAACAGCGCGATCGACGGCACCGCGGCGAGCAGGATCAGGCGGATGATGTCGGCCACCCAGAACGGCGTCACGCCCTTGAAGATGGTGCCGACCGACACATCCTTCAGCACCCCTTTCAGAACAAACACATTCAACCCGATGGGCGGTGTGATCAGGCTGATCTCGGTCACCACGACGACCAGAATGCCGAACCAGATCAGATCGAACCCCAGACTTGCCACCACCGGCGCAAAGATCGGCACGGTCAGCAGAATCATCGACAGCGATTCGAACACGCAGCCAAGCAGGACATAGATCAGCAGGATGATGAAAATCACCCCGAGCGGCGACAGATCAAACGCGGTGACGATGCTGATCAAGCCGTCAGGAAGACCGGCCCGGTTGACGAAATTCGAGAAGATCAACGCGCCGAACAGGATGAAGAACAGCTTTGCCGTGGTGATGGTCGTCTCGCGAAGAACCTGCATCAGCGCGCCGTCACGAAGCGCACCGCGCCGCCAGGCAATCAGCAGCGCACCGGCAGCCCCCATGCCCGACGCCTCGGTCGGGGTGAACATGCCGGCATAAATGCCGCCAATGACGAAAATAAACAGGCCAAGCGTCGTCCACACATCACGAAGGGCCATGAACCTCTCGCGCCAGTTCGACCGTTCACCGGCCGGGCCAAGCGCCGGGTTGCGCGTCACCACGAATACAACGGCGAGAATATAGAACAGAATGCCGAGAAGGCCGGGAAGCACCCCGGCGACGAACAGCTTGCCAACCGACTGTTCGGTCAGGAAGCCATAGATCACCAGCATCACGCTTGGCGGGATCAGAATGCCAAGCGTGCCGCCGGCAGCGATCGAGGCTGTGGCCAGCGAATCATCATATTTGTAGCGCCGCATCTCGGGCATCGAGACCTTCGACATCGTCGCCGCCGTCGCCAGCGAGGACCCGCAGATGGCCGAGAACATGCCACAGGCGGCAATCGTCGACATCGCCAGACCGCCGCGCCGGTGGCCAAGAAACACATAGGCGGCGCGATAGAGTTCCTTTGCCATGCCGCCGCGCTCAACCAGCAGCCCCATCAGGATGAACATCGGCAGCACCGACAATTCATATTTCTGGCCGGAATCGATGACGAGGCGCGCGGCGTTGGAAATCGCCGCCCGTTCACTGGCCAGAAGCGAGAAGCCGACACCGCCGACAATGCCGAGCGCAAGGCCAAGCGGCATCCGCAGGAAGGCAAGGACCAGCAGGGCCGCAAAGCCGATAAGTGAAACAATCATGTCCTATTCCCCCGGTTCCCGGCTGCCGGTTTCATCGGGCAGCATCTGTCCCGGCCGCAGCAGCAGGCGAATTCCGCGAAAGCCGGCGAAGACCGCCGACAGATACACCATGGCGGTGATCAGGCTGACAATCAGATAGCGCGGGATGTGAAGATAGATTGTCTTGTCGCCATCTTCCCAGGCACGCACCGCGTAATCAAACACCCGGTCGGCGACAATGAACACGGCGACGACGGTCACAAGGCTGAAAATCACACTGACGGTCCAGCCAAACCAGCCCTTGCGAACAAAGCCGAACAGGTCGACCACAACCTGGTCATCGCGAAGAAACATCGCCGGCAGCGAGAAAAAGATCGTTCCCGCCATCGAGATCTGCACAAGTTCTGTCGCGCCGACCACCGGGGAGCGGAAAAAATAGCGGCCGATGACATCGACACAGGTCAACCCGACAAGCCACAGCAGAACAAGACAGGCCACCATCAGACAGATATCGGCAATCTTTCCCGCACCCCTGTTGAGCCGTGCGATCAGCGGGTGATCCTTGGCCACTTCATTCATCGTCCTCAGTCTCCTCCAGCGGGCCGCCCGGGCAGCGCCGCGCGCCAGTCTTTATATCATCCGACTTCATATCATCCGACTTCATATCATCCGACGTCATATCATCCGAATAGCAATTGTTCGTCCGACAACCAACCCGGTGTTCATGCCATGTTTCAGCTTGCGCGGTCCATGCTTACTTTTGAGAAACCGGCCTTTACGGCGTAACCGGAAACGATGGCCTTGCGCTGTTCATAGCTGAGCACATCATCGACATTGTCGAACCCGGCCGGGGCCAGCTTCTCGACCTCGTCGATCACCCCTTCCGGCCCGCCCCTCCGGTTATTCACAACAATGTCGGCCGTCACCGGCAGCCGTTGTTTTTCATAGAACCAGAGCGCCGCCCGCGGATGCTCTGCCTGCTGCAGCTGATCACTCAGACAGCGGGCATCGAGAATGGCCTGGCTGGCACCGTTCGAGCCGACCGGATACATCGGGTGCGCGGCGTCACCAAGCAATGTCACCCGCCCGAACGTCCATCGCGGCAGCGGGTCACGGTCGGCCATCGGATATTCGAAAATCCCGTCGGTCGCCCGCACCAGCCCTTCGATGTCGAACTCCGGAATGGCGAAGCGTAGCGCATGCGGCAGCACCGTCGACAGCGACACCCCGCGCGACCAGCTATTGTCCGGCGGCGGCGTGATCGCCGGGTCCTTGGTCCTGATATTGACCACCCAGTTCATCAGCTGCTTGCCGTTCTTCGGCGTGTCGATCGGGTACAGCACGAATTTGCCGCCAAGCCCGCCGCCGATGGCCATGCTTTCGCCATCGCGCCATGACGGCCAGTCGCAGGCACCGCGCCACATCATCACGCCATTCCAGCTCGGCCGCGCCTCGTCAGGATAGAAGATTTTCCGGCCACAGGAATGAATGCCGTCAGCACAGACAAGGATATCGCCCTTCGCCGTCATGCCGCCGGCACCTTCCAGAGTGTCGACGAAATTGGCCGTGACGCCAGCTTCATTCTGCACAAAGCCGGCAAGCCGCCGGCCGGTGATCACCGCCTCGGGGCCGGCGCGTTCGACAAAGGCATCAAAGAGAAGTTTCTGCAGCCGGCCGCGGTGGATGGAGAATTGCGGCACCTCATGGCCGGCATGCATGCCGCGCAGCTCGGACCAGACTTCCTGTCCCGATTTGGTGAAATAGGTCAGGCTGCGGGTGCGCAGCCCAACCTTGTCGAGCGCGCCGAGAAGGCCAAGCGCCTCAAGCTCGCGGATGGCGTGCGGCAGGATGTTGATACCAACGCCGGCCTCGCGGATCGTGGCGGCGGCTTCAAAAACCTGCACGTCGATGTTTCTGGCCCGCAGCATCAGGGCGGTGGCAAGGCCGCCGATCCCGCCGCCGGCGATAATGATCTTCATGTCAATTGTCCTTGGGCATGTCAATCGTCCCCGGGCATGTCAGTCCCGGGCATGTCAGTCCCGGGCATGTCAGGCGTCCTCGGGCGGTGGCAGGAAATCCACCTCATGCTTGGCGGACAGCTCGACAACCTCGGCCGGGTTGGCGGTCGGCCCCAGATTATGGATGCCCCAGAACAGATCATACAGCTTGCGGGCCGGCGACACCCAGAACAGGCATTTGTTCGTCTCTTCAGACTTGTTGAAGATGCCGTGCGGAATACCCCGCGGCAGCCTGATCAGATCACCCGGCGTGGCGATGGCGTCGGAGCCGTCGAGAATGAGATCAAACTTGCCTTCAAGAACATAGATGAATTCATCCTGCTCAGGATGGATATGCGGCGGCACAAAGGTGCCCGGCGGCAGGGTCGCATGCCAGGAGAAGGAATTCTCGCTCCATTGTTTCGGGACATAGGTCTGGCCAAGGATGTTCCAGGATATGTCCTCAATCCCCTCATTCGACTTCGTGACACCGGCTGTCATCTGCATTGGTCCACCTCTTTTACAGGAAATTGCCGTGGTTGGCGTCGACGGTAACAGACGCCCCAACATACGGCAATCAACCAAAGAGGGCCAAAAGACATAATCAGAAAGGGAATAACATTGCCGGCAGGCCGGTTTTTTCTTGACTGCAACGAATGACCCATCACAGGCTGTCATACGATTATTCGACCAATTTGGGCCTGTTGGAAGAGGTTCTGAGGAGAAACTCGACGCGGCCCGGTGTTATCTTGCAAGGAGGAATTGCATGAAAAAGATTGTTGCTGGTCTGGTTATGGCGCTGCCGATGTTGGCGTCCGGTCAGGCAATGGCCGCTGACAAGGAGCTGATTATCTCATCCTGGGCAGCGCCTGCTCACACCATGAACAAGGATATTTTCCCCTGGATGATCTCCGAGATGGAGAGATGTTCTGGCGGCAGCCTGTCGGCAAAGATCGAATACGGGCTGGCCCCGCCGCCGGCGCAATATGACACCGTTCGTGACGGCGTCGCCGATTTCGGCTGGATCGTCTATGGCTACACCCCGGGCAAGTTCGAGACCACGAAGATCGCCGAGCTTCCCGGCAATGGCGGCAATGCCGAGGACATGTCGGTGGCCTTCCAGATGACGCATGAGAAATATCTCGCCGCGGCGAAGGAAGCCAAGGGCGTCAAGATCCTCACCAACTATGTTCACGGCCCGGGCCATGTGAACACGACAAAGCCGGTCAGTTCCTACAAGGACATTGTCGGCATGAAGCTTCGTGTCGGTGGCGGCGTCGCCAATGATGTCGGCACCGCGCTTGGTGTCGCCGGCGTCAACATGCCGGCAACCGCCGTCTATGAGGCCGTATCTTCGGGCGTGACCGAGGGTGTCTTCTTCCCGATGGAGACCATGTATGCCTTCAAGGTCGCCGAGGTTGCGAAATACACCTTCCGCAACCCGGAGGGTGTGTACACCACCGCCTTCGGCCTGATCATGAACAGCGATACCTATGATGATCTGTCGGCCGCACACAAAAAGTGCATCGACGGGATGACCGGTGTCGACATGGCCCGCCGGGTCGGTAAATGGTGGGACGAGGCCGATGGTCTTGGTTATGAGAAATTCGCCGAGATGGGTGGCACGGTTACCGATGCCAGCCCCGCCGAGCAGGCCTATTTCCGCGAGAAGACCGCCGGCGTGGAAGCCGAGGTTCTTGCCGCCATTGATGACCGCGGTGTCGACGCCAAGGCAGCTCTGGAATATTTCCGCGCGCAGCTGAAGTAAGACGGGACGTTTCACCGCTATCAACGCTTTCAGCAGGCGGCCCCCGGGCCGCCTGTTCTGTTTCACCGACGTCCATTTCTCCCGTTACAGGACCGGAACGACATGACCATTCCCTCACCGCTGGCCGCCTCGGACACGCCTCTGGCCTTGCTGCCGCCGGTCGACCCCGATGATGCCTATGAAAACAGGCTTCACATTCCACATGCCGACCGGCATCTGGCGGCCTGGCCGGTGGACGCCGCCGCCTTTCGGGACCGCCATCAGGACAGCAGGCGTGACCTTGCCTATGGCCCTGATCCGCGCACCAGCTATGATCTGTTCCTGCCGGCGGGTGGCATTGACACCGCGAAGGGCGTTGTCGGCGTCATTCATGGCGGCTATTGGGTGGCGCTGTCGAAGGATGATGTCTCGCATCTGGCGGCCGGGTTGCTGGATCGCGGCTGGGCTGTGGCGATGATCGGCTACACGCTGGCACCGCAGGCCCGGATCGCCGGTATCACACAGGAAATCGCCGCCGCCGTCAGCAGGCTTGGTGAAGTCGGGACGGGACCACTGCGGCTGGCCGGACATTCCGCCGGCGGCCATCTTGTGACCCGCATGATGTGCCGCGACGTGACGCTTGACGGCACGGCACTGGACCGGCTGGACAGGGTGGTGTCGATCAGCGGCCTGCACGATCTGCGCCCGCTTCAGGGGCTGACGAAAAATGATCTCTGGCAGCTTGATGATGCCGAAGCGGCACAGGAAAGTCCGGTTCTGCAGACGCCGCGCCGGGGCATTGATCTGGTGTGCGTCGCCGGCGCCGATGAGCGTCCGGAATTCATCCGCCAGAACGCCCTGCTGCCGCTTGCCTGGCAGGGTCTTGGCGTGCCGGGCCATTGCCAGCTTCTGGCCGGCCACAACCATTTCACCATCATCGAGACGATGACGGATGCGAACAGCCAGCTCTGCCAGTTGATCGACGCACCGCTGGCGTGACCGTTGGCCGGTTTGAGCCCAGAGCCCAGAGACCAGAGCCCAGGGACCAG
>CBFHRT010000087.1:0-8761 GCA_965658285.1 Puniceispirillaceae bacterium (SeqCode)
CGGCCGGTCGGAGTTCGGCAGGTGGGGGTTCGGCAGGTCGGAATTCAATCGTGAACGGGTCTTCCGGGTGCGATGAGCAGGATGAGTCGGTCGCTGAGCGGTATGACGGGCAATCCGTCAGGCCGGTCTGGTGACCGCCACCGACCTAGAAGGAGACAGGGGCATAATGGCGCGGCTACCGGATATAGAGGGTGAGCAGTCAAAATTGACGACGATCCTGCGCGCAATGGGCAACGCAAAACGTATGCGCATTCTGAACGAACTATCGGACGGGCGGGAGAGATCAGTGTCCGAGCTGGAAGGCGTGATGCCGTCATTGAGCCAGTCCGCCCTGTCGCAGCATCTGGCGCGCCTTCGCCGTGCCAATATCGTCAAGACCAGACGCAAGTCACAAACAATCTATTATTCCATCAATGATGCCGATGTCCTGCGGATCCTTCGCCTGCTGGGGCATCTTTATGATGATGATCCAGTCATGAAACGTACACGTCACTGATTTACCACTGAATTGTCACTGAATTGCTGCTGATTTGCTACTGATTGGCCCCGGGCCTGACCAGCCCATAACCATACTGTAATCCGGCCAGACCCCGCCTCACATCCTGACTACCGGCCTGCATTCGACCGGCCGGACCTCAACATCCAATATATTTCCGCTGCGGAACATTCGGGGTCGTATTCGCAGGCGACATTGCCAGCCGCATCTGCTAATGGTGAAGATGTTCAACCAATGCAGTCGTCAGCCCTGCCTTTTCCGGCCATAGATCATGTATATTTATCTGCCAATCGCCGAAGTTTCGATGCATATCGGGATCATCATCGGACTGGGTGGTGGCGTTGGGTTCCTGTCCGGCCTTTTCGGGGTCGGTGGCGGGTTTCTGATGACACCATTGCTGATCTTTTTCGGCATTCCGCCAGCAGTGGCGGTCTCCACAGAAGCCAACCAGATCGTTGCCTCGTCGGTGTCGGGCGTGTTGGCGCATATGCGCCGCGGCAATGTCGACTTCAAGATGGGGGCGATCCTGATGGCCGGCGGCATGATCGGTTCGACCCTTGGTGTCGCGCTGTTTTCATTCCTGCGCGATATCGGGCAGATCGACCTTGTCATCCAGCTGTCCTATGTGGTGTTTCTCGGCATCATTGGCGCGCTGATGCTGACCGAGAGCCTTCGCACCATCATTCGCTCGCGCAAGCCCGGGGCGGCGCGCGGCAAGTTGCATCAGCATAACTGGCTCCACGGTCTGCCGCTGAAAATGCGCTTTCGGCGCTCGAAACTCTACATTAGCGCGCTGCTGCCACTCGGTATCGGAGCGTTTGTCGGCGTTCTGGCAGCCATCATGGGTGTTGGCGGCGGCTTCATCATGGTGCCGGCGATGATCTATCTTCTCGGCATGCCGACTTCAGTTGTTGTCGGCACCTCGCTGTTCCAGATCATCTTCGTGACTGCCAACGTCACGCTGCTGCAATCGATCCAGACCCAGACAGTCGACTTCATGCTCGCCGGTCTGCTGCTGTTCGGGGCGGTGGTTGGCGCCCAGTTCGGCAGTCGCGCCGGCGCCCTGCTTCGCGGCGAACAGCTTCGCGGCCTGCTGGCACTGCTGGTGCTCGCCGTCTGCGTGAAGATCGGCTACGACCTGGTGGTCCGGCCGGAAGATCTGCTGTCGGTGGAGCTGGTCCGATGACCGCACGACAACGCACAGAACGGACACCGATCTCGACGCTGCTCTCGAGACTGATCTCCACACTGGCCGTTCTGACAATGCTGGTGGCGGGCCCGGCCATGGCAGCGCCAAAACAGGTCGTGGCAGACCTGTCCAACAGCCGCGTCGACATTACCAGCAGTTATCACGGTACCGAACTGCTGCTCTTTGGCGCCTATGAGGGCATGCCCGGCGATGACATTATCCTCATCGTCGAGGGGCCGGCGACCGATATAATCCAGCGCCGCAAGGCACAGCGCGCCGGCATCTGGGTCAATGTCGAGACAAAGATCTGGCAGGAGGCACCAAGCTTCTACCATGTGTTTGCAACCAACGATCTGCCATCGATTGCCGATGAACAGGCCCTCAGCAACGCCATCGTCGGACCTCTTTCAGGCGGGCTGAATTTCATTGCCAGCAACGGTGGTTCAGGCAATGGCCATGGCAGCGACGGCGAAACAGCCTCGTCAGGCCCCACCATTGCCGGCAATCCCGAACAGCAGAACAATCTGCGGCGAAATATGGAGGCAAACGGCCTGTGGCAGGTGCTGCCATCCTCGATTGTCACGCAGGAGGACATGCTGTTCCGCACGAGCCTGTCACTGCCAAGCAATATCCCGACCGGCGACTACAGCGTGCGGGTGCTGCATTTTCGCGACGGCGTTGCGCTGAGCGAACGGGCGACCGATATGAATGTGAGGAAAGCCGGTCTCAGCGCGCTGATCTATCGCTTCGCGCACGAATTTTCTGCTTTATATGGTGTTTTTGCTATCATTTTCGCGGTGGCGTCGGGCTGGCTTGCCGCCGTGGCGTTTCGGCGCAAATAGTAACGCCGGTTATCCGGACGAAACTGAAATCAGGAGAGTGGATCAATGGCCAAGAAAGACCCCCTTTTCCTTGTTGTCGTTGATGAATCTGATGAGATGCATCACGCGCTGCGCTTTGCCTGTGGCCGCGCCAGGACCATTGGCGGCAAGGTCGGGCTGATGTATTGCATCGCCCCGGCCGAGTTCGAATATTGGGCCGGGGTCGGTGAATTGATGCGTGCCGAGGCGCGCGAGGAAGCCGAGGCCAACATGGCCATCCATGCCTCATATGCCCAGCAGCTTACCGGCGAGATGCCGGTACTGTACGTGCGTGAAGGCGATGTTCGCGAGCAACTTCTCGCCCTCATTGACGAGGAAACGCAGATCAGCCTGCTGGTACTTGGCGCCGACACCCAGTCCGAGACGGCCGGTCCGCTGATCACCTTCATGATGGCCAAGGGCGCGGCAAATTGCCGGGTGCCGATCACCGTCGTGCCGGGCAACCTGTCGGACGAGCAGATCGACGCGCTGTTCTGAGCCTCACCCTTCTCACCTAGCCTGTGCAGGGAACACTTACATGAGACATCTTTTTCTGACCTTACTTGGAGCGAGCTTTATCACTATGAGTACACCAGCCACATCCGATACCGGATCAACCCTGCTTCTCGAAACGACAAAGGGCCAGGTTGAAATCAGACTTCTGCCGGAGCTTGCGCCGAACCATGTTGCGCGCATCACCGAACTTGCCAATGACGGCTTTTATGATGGCATCATCTTCCACCGTGTCATCCCGGGTTTCATGGCGCAGACCGGCGACCCGCAGGGCACCGGCATGGGGGGATCGGGCCAGAATCTGGACGCCGAATTTACCGACTATGAATATAAGGTGGGCACCGTCGGGATGGCGCGGTCGATGAACCCGAATTCCGCCGACAGCCAGTTCTTTATCTGTTTCGAGGGATGCGGCCATCTGACCGGGCAATATACGGTCTGGGGCCAGGTCGAACGCGGCATGGAAAATATCTACAACATCACCACTGGCGAGCCGCCTGCATCACCGGACCAGATCGTGTCAGCGCGGGTGATCGACTAGGCATTCACGGCGGGGGTCGCCTGCCTTCTGGTGGAGAAATAGACCACCAGGCCGGCCCAGATCAGTCCGAACACAACCCATTCCTCCATCGGAATGGACAGCTGGAAATATACCATTCCGACCACCATGTGGGTGGTCGGATTGATATAATACAGAAGGCTGGACACGGTCATTGGCAGCGCCCGGTTGCCGGCATGATAAAGCACCAACGGCACCACGGTGATAATGCCGGCGAACATCGCCAGCATTATGTTCACCGTACCGCCGCCAAAGAAAATAACCGCGCCCGTGCTGTGCCGCCACCACAGATACAGGACCGACAGCGGGATCAGCATGACCGTCTCGATGAAAATGCCGATCAACGGATCGATCCCCATGCGTTTGCGGACGACCCCATAGAGGCCGAATGAGCCGGCAAGTGCCAGCGCAACCCACGGCAAATCCCCAAGATTTACTGCCTTCAGCATCACCCCGGCGGCAACCACGCCGATGGCGACCCACGCCAGTCGGTCGAGCCTTTCGCGAAGCAACAACATGCCGAGAATGACAGTGACAAGCGGATAGATGAAATATCCAAGCGCCGCCTCGAAAAGCTGGCGCGTTTGAACGGCATAGACGAAAATCACCCAGTTGAATGTGACAAGGCCGCAGGTCAGCGCGAACCCGATACGTAGCCCGAATGTCGAGAGCGCCGCGCGCACCGCCGCCAGACCGCCGGTAAGAGATGGCGCCAGGATCACTAGCCCCAACAGGATCACCCCCGACCACAGGGCCCGATGGACGACGATTTCCAGCGGGTCGGCATCGCCAAGAATGCTGATATAGATGGGAACAAAGCCCCATAGCAATGGCGCCAGCACAGCGCAGGCAATAGCTCGGGCATTCAGCATCCCCACCATCTCCCTGAATCATTTTCAAGACACGCAACATGCTGCCTGCCCATCTGCGGCGCAAGATCCGGCGCGACCGCCAGCCTATCCGGACCTCTGTAACATGGCTGTCATGAAATTATGCACATCGTATCCGGAGGCACGTTTTGCCGCATGGTACCGGATTGACATAACCCACATATCACGCCCTGATATAGGTAGCCGTCAACGATGTGGGATCTGATTACCGTGCTAGCAGTTGCCTCATATCAAGAGCGAAGATGTGACGCCCGGGACGGCAGGGCGTGACAAAAGGAGAACTAGGTAGAATGTCACAAGGCACTGTGAAATGGTTCAATACCCAGAAAGGGTATGGATTTATTAATCCCGACGACGAAAGCAGTGATGTGTTCGTGCATATCACCGCCGTTCAGAATTCGGGCCTGACCGGACTAAATGAAGGCCAGCGCGTAACCTACGAACTGGCTGAACAACGCAATGGCAGAATGGCCGCCGTCGATCTGGCGGTCATCGACTGACCTTCAAGGGCGTCGTCCAGCCTAGATGATAGGCAACTCGACCACTCTTGCACCAAGATTGCCTGCGCCGGTGTGAACAATTACCGGCGCAGCCGTATTTATGACCTCGGTGTGAACCATCGCAACAGCGATGTTAGAGCCAACGCGCGGGGAATAGGCAGCCGCGGCCGCATAGCCGGCATTTTCACCGTCGCGCCAGGACAGCTGCCAGCGGGCCTCATTGGTGCCGGTGAACGGATCACCATCAATCAACAACCCCATGAAGCGGCGTTTCACGCCGGCCTCGCGAATCGCCCTCAGCGCCTGCTTGCCGGCGAAATCATGTGGCTGGTCGATATCGACAAATTTGCCCAGCCCAAGTTCAAACGGGTTCGTGGCATCATCGGTATCAGCACCGTAGGAAATCAGGCCGCTCTCAACACGTTCGATATAGTTCGGTGTGCCGGGACCGATGCCATATGGCTTGCCGGCCTCTGCGACAATCGCCCACAGCTCATCACCGCGGCTGCCATCCTGGAGATATAATTCAAACCCGCCCTGCTTTGACCATCCGGACCGCGCAACCATCATCGGGATGCCGTTGATCTCGAACGGCCGGAAGGCGAAATAGCGAAGCTCGCGTACCCAGTCACCACATATCGAGGCAACGACATCATTGGCTTTCGGCCCCTGAATGGCCAGCGGCGAGACATCGGGTTCAAACACGCTGACATCCATGCCACGCGCACCGGCGATACCGGCCGCCCAGAGTTTGATATCGCTGTCGGCGATGGACAGCCAGATTTCATCCTCGCTGACCTGCAGCAGCACAGGATCATTGATCACCGCACCTTCGTAGTTACAGATCGGCGCATATTTCCCCTGGCCAATCATAAGCCCATCAAGATTGCGCGGCGTCAGATAACGCGCCAGCGCCAGCGCATCCGGCCCTTTGAGGGCCACCTGTCGTTCGACCGCGACATCCCACATCGCGACACCGTTGATCAGGCGGTCATATTCGGCGGCCGGATCACCATAACCCGTTGGCATATACATGTGATTATAGACGCTGGCGGCGGCCAGACCAGCGGCGCGCGCCGATTCAAAATAGGGGCTTTTCCGGACCCGTGGGCCGAGCGAGAGCGCAATCGACATGGCAACACTCCTTGATGAGCTTTCGCGGGCATTATCCGTCGTGAGGATAAAACGCCGCGCGTACAAACTGACGCCGGAAGTGTGCCGTGCTGGCGCCTGATTTATGTCCCTATTGCGTCGCTGAGTGACGCTGTTCAGGCAAAAAAGCCCTGCATTTCCTCAACAAACAGGTCGATTTCATCCACACGGCAGTCAAGATGCGTGACAAGGCGGATTTGCGGCTCACCACGGTTGATCAGAATCCCGCGGTCAAGAAGGTGCTTTTGCAGTGGCGCGGCCGCGCCTTCGGGAAGCCCGGCAAAGACCATGTTCGTCTCAACCTCGCCCGGGTCGACCGTGATCTGCGGAATCTCGGCCAGCCTTTCGGCAAGGCGCAGGGCGTTGGCATGATCCTCGGCAAGCCTGTCGATATGATGGTCAAGGGCATAGATTCCGGCCGCCGCCAGAATGCCAATCTGGCGCATGCCACCACCAACAAGCTTGCGCACCCGATGCGCCTTCCTGATCATCTCCTTCGACCCGGCGAGGATCGAACCGGCAGGCGTGCCAAGGCCCTTCGACAGACATAATGACACCGAATCGATTTCGGCCAGCATCTCGGCTGGCGAGACGCCGAGCTTCACACAGGCATTCATCAGCCTGGCGCCATCGAAATGCACCAGCAGCCCGTGTTCGCGGGCGCGTCTGGCGGCGGCGTTGATGCCGGCCAACGGCACAACCTGCCCATGCCAGGTGTTTTCCAGCGTCAGCAGACGGGAAATGGCACAATGTTCATCATCCGGCTTGACCGTGCGGTCGATATCGGCGGGATCGATGCCGCCATCGGCCCCAGTCGGCATCGGGGCGAACATGATGCCGCCAAGAACCGAGGCACCACCCGCCTCATCGACGAAGACATGGTAATCAATGCCGGTGAGTATTTCCTCACCACGCTGGCAATGCGCCATCATCGCACAGAGATTGCCCTGCGTGCCGCTCGACATGAACAGCGCCGCCTCCTTGCCAAGCAGCGCCGCCGCCTTGTCCTGCAGCGCGTTGACCGTCGGATCATCGCCATAGACATCATCGCCGACGTCGGCCGCCATCATCGCGGCGCGCATGCCCTCGGTCGGCTTGGTGACCGTATCGCTTCGCATATCAACGCGCGCTGGCTGGTTCGATGTGGCTCGTCCGGCATAGTGCATGGTCAAGGCTCCCGGTTTGATCAGGGAACTGAATGTGCCTTCGAAAGACGCCGTCAGGCAACCGATTTATCCGCGACAAATGCCTTCAGATCAAAACCGGCATCGGCAAGCTGGACGGGGTGCGGTGCGCGCCCGCGCTCAAGACAGGTCTTGCCAAGAACATAGGCCGCCGGATCACCGATGGCCTCGACCGCAACCAGATCATCGCCGGCAAAACTCCAGACGGAAAAACCACCCGCGCGGCGTCCGGCGCGTTGCACATGCTGAAGCTCGGAATTGTTGGCTGGCAGTATCCCGGCGGATTGCAGTTTCACGTCATACTGTTCGGACCAGAACCAGGGCGCCTGGCGCCGCGGCGGCTCATTGCCGGTAATGGACGCTGCCGCCCGTTCGGCCTGTTCCTGCGCGTTGTGGACCGACTCGATACGCATCCCATATGCACCGCTGCCATCAAAGGCGCCGTCGCCGATGGCGTAGATATCAGACTGGCTTGTCCGCATGGTGCCGTCGGTAACGATGCCATTGGCCATTGCCAGATCGGCCTGTGCGGCAAGGTCGGTATTTGGCGCAACACCAATGCCGACAACCAGCATGTCAGCATCGATCTGGCGGCCATCCTCAAGCGTGGCACCGACAAAGCCGCCACTGTCATGCCTGATCTCCGCCACCGCGGCCCCGGTGATGATATCGACACCGGCATCGCCATGACGGCTGGCGAAAAACGCTGACACAGGCGGGCTGGCAACGCGGGCAAGAAGGCGCGGCGCGGCCTCGATCACAGTCACCATCTTGCCGGCCTTTGTCAGGCTTGCCGCAACCTCCAGCCCGATATATCCGCCACCGATGACAAGGGCCGAGCGAGCGGCGCGCGCGGCGGCACGAAGACGACGTGCATCATCGGGGTCACGCAGCACGAACACGCGATCCATGTCCGCGGTGCCGGCAAGCTGGCGCGGCGTCGCCCCGGTTGCCAGAACCAGACTGTCATAGGAAAGCGTTCTGCCATCCTCGAGAAACACCTGTTTGGCGCCGGCATCAAGCCCGGCAACGCAACATCCGGTCAGCAGGTTGATCTGCCGGTCCGCAAACCAGCCTGATGCGCGAAGGGCAAAGCCGTCCTCCTCGCCATCCTCGGCAAGAAGAAAGGCCTTGGACAAGGGAGGACGTTCCAGTGGCAAACCCGCCAACCGGTCAATCATTGTCAGCTCGCCGGCAAACCCGTTTCGCCGCATCGCATCGGCGAAGGCGACACCGGCATGACCTGCCCCGACGACAATCACCCTCATCATGAAGCCCCCGTGCCTCTTCACACTCTTCTGACATAGCTAAATCGGGCGATTGACAGCCATTCGCCTCAGTGCGACTTTGCCTTCGTCACAGTTGCCAAGTCATATTTGAAACACACCATATTTGAAACACATCATATTTGAAACACG
>CBFHRT010000088.1:0-8734 GCA_965658285.1 Puniceispirillaceae bacterium (SeqCode)
TCGACAATTTTTGTATCAGCAAGGCTGACATCTGGTGATGCAATCAAACCGAAGCCGCAAAACAGGACGAGGACACAAAGACGTAAAAACATGAGGTTCTCCAAAAACCACCCAACCACTCAGGCCAACAAACTAGCACCTGATAGCTGCGCATTTTCAAGGTTCGCTTGGGTAAAACCTTTTTGTCTGCAGGTTAAAAATATCACGCGATCGGCCTGCCAGCCTTTCGTCACGCCGGGATGAACAGCGTCACATCATGTTTCAGCCCCGGCGTGTCAGCGACGCGGATATCACCGAAACGGCGGTGCAGTTCGGCAAGGATGGCGTCCCTGTCGGCATAGAAGATATTGTTGCGGATGGTCGTCTGCCGGCGGCACAGAAGGTTCAGCACCATGCCGCAGCGACATTGCGGACGACAGGCTGACAGCTGGTCGAGGATGTAGCGCTGCCACCGGTCCGCGTCATCGATCATGCACAGATTGAAGGTGCCCGAGAATAGCGCATAATCGACGGCCCGCACGGGCATCGCACCGATTTCGAAACCTGTTGCGGCATCCGGAAAGCGCTGGCGACAGGCCCTGATCATCGCCGGGTTGATATCAAACCCGGAATAGCCCCAATCGGCATATTCACCGCGCGCCCGCATATAATCATACAGCGCGCCATAGCCGCAGCCGATATCGGCAATGGTCGGCGGGCGCTCACCACCGCCGGCATCCGCCCGCTGCGCACGGATCATCGCCAGCAGCGCGGCAAATCTGGCTTTCTGGCTTTTCGCCGAATTCCAGAACACCCCCTGCGGGGTGGCGCCGTGCCGGCCAAGCGCGCTGGTATAGGCGCGAATCACTCCGGCCTCGATCGAAAAGGGCCACAATGCCGCCAGCCTGCGCCTCATAATCCCTCCCGCCGGTTGGCAAGGCCCGTGGATATGGCGACCCGGATCAGGCCCCTCAGGTCCAGGCCCTCAGATACAGGACTCGAACAGCGACCGCAGATTGTCCGTTGTCAGCGGCATCGGGTTGCCGCCGCAGGACGGGTCCTCCAGCGCCATCACCACCAGATCATCGATCCTGTCGGCACTCACACCCATCTCGCCAAGCCGGCGCGGAATCCCGAAGCCGTCATTGAAGGTCTGCACGAAAGCGCAGAAGCCGTCAAAGCCGCCCTCGATCCCGAGATAGGGCGCCGCCCGGTCAAAACGGTCCCTGATTACCGGCGCGTTCAGCGCCAGCACCGCCGGCATGCACACAGCGTTGGTGGTGCCGTGATGCGTGTTGAACACCGCGCCGACCGGATGGCTCATCGCATGGATGGCGCCGAGCCCCTTCTGAAAGGCGGTGGCGCCCATCGCCGCCGCACTCATCATATGGGCGCGCGCCTCGATGTCGTCGGGCGCCGCATAGGCGCGGGGCAGATTGTCAATGACCAGCCGCATCCCCTGCAGCGCGATGCCCTGCGACATCGGGTGATAATGCGGGCTGCTGAAGGCCTCGACACAATGCGCAAAGGCATCAAGCCCGGTGCCGGCGGTGATGAAATCCGGCATGCCGACCGTCAGTTCGGGATCGGCGATGACGATGCGCGGCAGCACCTTCGGATGGAAGATGATCTTTTTCACATGCGTCTGTGAATTGGTGATGACGCTGGCCCGCCCGACCTCGGAGCCGGTGCCGGCGGTTGTCGGCACGGCGATGATCGGCGCGATGGCGTCGGCATCGGCGCGCTTCCACCAATCGCCGATATCCTCGAAATCCCAGACCGGCCGCGTCTGCCCGGCCATGAAGGCGACCATCTTGCCAAGATCCAGCCCCGAGCCGCCGCCAAAGGCAATCACGCCATCATGCCCGCCAGCCTTGTAGGCATCGATGCCGGCCGCGAGGTTCACCTCGTTCGGGTTCGGGTCGACCTCGGCAAACAGCGCGTGGTCCAGCCCCGCCGCCGCCAGACAGTCCAGCGCCCGCTTGGTGATCGGCAGGCCGGCAAGCCCGCGATCGGTGACCAGCAGCGGGCGGGCAATCCCGGCCTCTGCGCAGGCCGCGGCCAATTCGGAAATCCGCCCGGCGCCAAAACGGATTGCTGTCGGATAGGACCAGTTTCCGGTGAGGTTCATGATGTGACCTTCTTCAGGTGATAGGATTTCGGCCTTGTCAGATTGTGATAACCGATGACCGACAGCCCGCCACCACGACCAGTGTCCTTGACGCCGGTCCAGCACAGGCCGGGATCAAGATAATCGGCGCGGTTCAGGAATACGGTGCCGGTCTCGACCCGGTCACCGACGGCCTCGGCGCGGTCCGGATCGGCGGTCCACAGGCTGGCAGTCAGACCGTAGCGACTGTCATTCATCATCGCCACCGCCTCGTCATCATCCCGCACCCTCATGATGCCGACCACGGGGCCAAAGCTCTCCTCGCGCATCACCGCCATCGCGTGGGTGACATCGGTCAGAACCTGCGGCGTCAGATAGGCGCCGTCATCATCGCCCTCCATGCGGGCGATATGCGCGTGGGCACCGCCAGCGACAGCATCATCGATCTGGCGGCGGACATGCGCGGCAAAGCGGACATGCGCCATCGGCCCCATCGTCGTGTCCTCGTCCAGCGGATTGCCAAGCCGGTAGTCATTCACCGTCGCCACGGCGCGCGCGACAAACTCGTCATACAGGCTGTCATGAACATAGATCCGCTCGATCCCGCAACAGCACTGCCCCGAATTATACATCGCCGCATCGACAAGGGTCGCCACCGCGGCCTCAAGGTCGGCATCCGCCATCACATAGCCGGGATCCTTGCCGCCAAGCTCGGTCCCGACACCGGTGAAGGTTCCCGCCGCGGCCCGCTCCATGGCGCGGCCACCCCCGACGGACCCGGTGAAATTGACGAAATCGAACATCCCGTCGGCAATCAGCGCGGCCGCATTGTCATGATCGAGGCACATATTTACGAACAGCGCTTCCGGCACACCGGCGCCGTGGAAGGCGGCGGCAAGGCGATCCCCGGCGAGCAAGGTCTGGCTGGCATGTTTCAGCACCACCGCGTTGCCGGCGATCAACGCCGGTGCGATGGTGTTGATGGCTGTCAGATAGGGATAGTTCCAGGGCGCGACGACAAAGACCACACCATGTGGCAGGCGCCGGATGAACCGCCTGAACCGCGCGTCATCGCCAATTTCGATATCGGCCAGCGATGTGGCGGCGATCGACGCCATATAGCCGGCCCTCTCCTCGACCCCGCCAAACTCACCGCCATAGCGGACCGGGCGCCCCATCATGCGGGCAAGTTCGGGAACGATCTCGTCATTCGCCGCGCCAAGCGCCGCGACCCCGGCCATCACCAGCGCAACCCGTTCATCAAGCGGCCGCGCCGCCCAGGCGGTCTGCGCTGCGCGCGCGGCGTTGATGGCGGCACGGGCACGGTCAAAATCCATCGCCTCGCGGACGGCCACAACCGTCCCGTCGATGGGAGAAATACAGCGAATCTCGGTCATGCTCAGCCCTCTTTCCGGTCAGGCGCGTTCGAACCCGCGCGCCACCTCGTAATCGGTGACGATACGGTCAAATTCCTCGATTTCCCAGGCGGCGGCGCGGGCATAATGCCGGACGACTCCCTCGCCGAAGGCGGCGCGCAGCATCTTTGATCGCAGCATCGCGGCGCGCGCCTCGCGAAGCGTCGCCGGCAGCATCGCCGAGCGCCCCTTATAGACATCACCCTTTGTCGCCGGTGGCAGTTCAAGGCCTTCCTCGATGCCGGACAGCCCGGCGGCCAGCTGCGCCGCCATCGCCAGATAGGGGTTCAGATCGGACCCGCCGATGCGGCATTCGACCCGCACCCCCGGCGTGCCATCACCGCAGACACGGAACCCGGCGGTGCGGTTATCGACCGACCAGATGATCCGCGTCGGCGCGAAGGTACCCTTGGCAAACCGTTTATAGCTGTTGATGTAGGGGGCCAGGAAATAGGTTGTCTCGCCGGCATATGTCAGCAGCCCGGCAAGATAGTGCTTCATGACGTCCGACATGCCGAGCGGGTCGTTCGCATCATGGAAAGCCGGCGCGCCATCCTTCCACAGCGACTGGTGGATATGCGCCGACGATCCGACCTTGTCATGATGCCATTTCGGCAGGAACGAGACAGCACGCCCCTGCTGCCAGCCGATTTCCTTGGCGGCATGCTTGGCGATGGTGTGATAATCGGCGGTCAGCATCGCCTCGGCATATTTGATGTTCAGCTCTTCCTGACCGGTCTCGGCCTCGCCCTTGGAATTCTCCACCGGAATGCCGGCCGCCCGCAGATGATTGCGAAGCGGGCGCATAACATGCTCCTCCTTCGTTGTCTGCAGGATGTGGTAATCCTCATTATAGCCGCTGATCGGGGCGAGATCGGTGAATCCCGATTTCCGGATTTCATCGAAACTCTTCTCGAAAATGAAGAATTCCAGCTCGGTGGCCGTCATCGCCGTGAACCCCAGCGCGGCCGCGCGGGCGACCTGTGTCTTGAGGAGCGCGCGCGGCGAATGCGGCACTTCCTGATGTGTATGGTGATCCAGAACATCGCACAGCACCAGCACCGTGCCCTCAAGCCAGGGAACGCGGCGCAGGGTCGAAAGGTCGGGCTTCATGATATAGTCGCCATAGCCCGATTCCCATGATGTGGCCTCGTAACCGTCAGGCGTCGCCATTTCAAGGTCGGTCGCCAGCAGATAGTCGCAGCAATGCGTCTCCTCCCAGGCGCTCTCGACGAAATGCTCGGCATGAAAGCGTTTGCCGGCAAGCCGCCCCTGCATGTCGACAAGACAGGCGAGCACCGTATCGACCGTGCCGGCCGCCGTTTCCGATTTCAGATCCTCGAAAGAGATTTGTCCCGCCATGGCGACGCCGACCCCCTGTTGTTTTCCTGATTTGTCTGTTCTCTGGATGCGTCCAAATACAGGACCAGGTCACAGATTAGCCTGTCAGAACGGCGATGCCAGCCATTTTCGTCCTGAAAAGACAGATCCGTTCGGCTACACTGCCGCCAACCGCCATCCCCGTCCTCCCGTCAGGATGATACATGCCGCAGATTGATCCCGAACGCCTTCAAAGCTTCATCACCGACATCTACCGCGCCATGAATATGCCGGCCGAAAAGGCCGCGCATCTTGCGGACACGCTTGTGAAGGCCGATCTGTGGGGGCATTCCTCGCATGGGGTGATGCGGACCTTCTGGTATGGCGCGCGCATCGCCAGCGGCGCGACCCGGCTTGATACAGAACCGCGGATCATCACCGATACCGGCCCGCTTCTGGCGCTTGATGGCGGTGACGGCATCGGCCAGTGGGTCACCCAGCAGGCGGTCGATCTGGCGGCCGAGAGGGCACGGCGATTCGGCATCGCCGCTGTCAGCATCCGCAATTCCGGGCATTTCGGCACCGCCATGTATTTCACCCGGCAGCTGGCGATGCAGAACATGATCGGCTTTCTGGCAACGAATGCCAGCCCGGCGATCCCACCAACAGGCGGGCGCGAGAAACTGATCGGCAACAACCCGCAAAGCTGGGCCGCGCCGACCGGTCTTGCCACACCCTATCTTCTTGATTTCGCGCATTCGGCGGTGGCGCGCGGCAAGATCTATCTGGCGCGTGAAAAGGGTGAGGCCATTCCCATAGGCTGGGCTCTCGACAAGGCGGGGCGGCCGACAACCGACCCGTCAGAGGCCATTGCCGGCACATTGCTGCCAATGGCAGGGCACAAGGGCGCCGGCCTGTCAGCCATGATGGATGTGCTGTCAGGGCTGTTGTCGGGAAGTGAATATGGCGGCGGGGTCACCGGCCCCTATATCGCCGACCGGCGGAGCGGGGCCGGCCATTTCCTGATGGCCATCGATATCGCCAGCCTGCGCCCGCTGGACGGTTTTCTTGCCGACATGCAGGCAATGCTCGCCGGCTGGAAGGCCAGTGCCCCGCAGGATGGCGTGACCGAGATCATGTTCCCTGGCGAACCGGAATTTCGGCATGAAATGGACGCACGCGCGACCGGCCTCACGCTTCCCGATGACGTTGTCGCCAATCTCGTTTCGAAGGCTGCTGACCTCGGGATCGAAGTTGCGGCCAAGGAACTGGCCTGTTAGGCACCGGCCTCAGACGATCTGGCAGGCCTCGTCGAAATCAAGCCTGGCGGCCCGACCATGAAGCTTTTCGCTGTCGCCATAGCCAAGATTGATCAGGAAGTTGGAACGCCATGTCGTGCCTTCATAGAACAGCTCGTCAACAACGGCGTTCTTGAAGCCCGACATCGGCCCGCAATCAAGCCCCATGCCGCGCGCCACGGTCATCAGGAACCCGGCCTGCAGCGAACTGTTGCGAAGCGCCAGCTTTTCCACCGCCGGCTCGGGAAGAGATGCCTCCTTTGGCGGGTTGTCCATATGCGGGGCCAGACGCGGGTAATTCTCGAAAAACGCCATGTCATAGGCAATGACCGCGGTCACCGGGGCCGACTTGATCTTTTCGACATTGCCCGGCAGCGAGGCCTGAAGAAGCCGTTCCTTGCCCTCTGGCGAGGTCACGAAAGTGATCCGCATCGGACAGGAATTTGACGCCGACGGGGCGAATTTCGCCACGTCATAAAGCGCCCGAAGCTGCTCCTCGCTGACCGGCTTGTCGGAAAAGAATTTGAATGAGCGCGCTTCGGTGAAAAGCTGCTCGAGCGTCATGTCATTGGCCATGAAAAGGTCCTTCTGGCTGTTGGTGGGCCGGGGTTATCCCCGCTGATCCGGCAGGGGCGCCGGCATCGTCCCCTTATGTAGGTATGGTGAACCGGGTTTGCCGCATGTCGGCCGCCAATTTCCTGTGCGGCACTATAGTCGCCGGATGTGCCGACGCCGGGCATTGGTCAGGGTTTGGGAATCCGTCAGGGCTTCTGGATCTCTTCCGGGGAGAGGCTGCGATAGATGTTGAGCTGCTGCCACTGTTCTTCATTCATCTGGTTGGCATCGGCAAGTCGGTTTGTCAGGTTCCGGATCAAGGCGCGCAAGACCGGATCGGCCGCGCCCAGCTTGCGCTGCATGGTCGAGGCATCGATGATATCGATTATGGCTGTGGTGGCTGTCACGGCCCGCGCCGTGCGCTCGCGCTCGCCCATGATCGAGGCCATCTCGCCAAAGAGTTCACCCGCACCAAGCGTCGCCAGAAGCAAACCCTCGCGCGAGCGGATCTCGACCTCGCCGCTATGGATCAGGTAAAGCTCATCGCTTTTTTCACTGGTTTCGAAAATGACATCGCCCTTCTTGAAGGGTTTGCGCACCATATTCATGACAAGCTTCATCGCGCCTACTCCTGTTCGGTCCCGGGGTGGGCATAACACCACGCCGACACTTCCTATTCCGGGCCTTATGCCGGTCGCTATTCCGGGCTTTATCCCGGGCTCGGATCGCGCCTAGTTTTCGGCGAATATGCGCCATATGTAAAGGACAGGCTTTGTAACGCTGCCTGTGACATCGGGTCGACAAGACGCCACGCCCATGCCAGCATCCCCCGAACCCGTTGGCCATATCGGCGCAAGCACGCAAGGAGGGATGACACATGGCACCATCCGACAGCTTTACCGGACCGGATCTGTGTCGCCTGCAGGCGCATGAGATCATCGCCATGCTGAGGACGGGTGAAATCGGGCCGCGTGACTGCCTTGACGCTGTCTTTGCGCGGATCGAGGCGGTCGAACCCGCCGTCAACGCGATGCCGACCATCTGTCCCGACCGCGCCTATGAAGCCGCCGACAATCTTGACCGGCAGCATCCCGATATCGCCGGCGGACTTGCCGGTCTGCCGATCGCCATCAAGGACCTGATGATGGTGGCCGGGGTGCGCACCACCTTCGGCACGCGCGGCCATGCCGATTTCATCCCCGAGACCAGCGATCCGCTTGTCAGGCGGCTTGAATCGCGCGGTGGTATCGTTGTTGGCAAGACCAACACGCCGGAAATGGGCGCCGGCGGCAACACCTTCAACGATGTTTTCGGGGCGACGCTGAACCCGTGGGATACAAGGCTGAATGCCGGCGGGTCATCCGGCGGTGCGGCAACATCGCTTGCCACCGGTGAAGTCTGGCTCAGTCACGGATCCGATCATGGCGGCAGCCTTCGCACCCCGGCCTGCTATTGCGGGGTTGTCGGCCTGCGGCCAAGCCCCGGCCGCGTCGCCAGCGCCAGCCCGGCCGGCTTTATTACCGAGGGGGTGCAGGGACCGATGGCGCGCTCGGTCCGCGACTGCGCGCTTTTCCTCGACGCCATGTCCGGGTTCACACCGGCACTTCCCACATCTTACCCGGGCCCGCAGCAGGGCCGGTTCGAAGAGGCGGTGATCAAGGCATCTCCGCGTCTGAGAATCGGTTTTTCACCTGATTTCAATGGTATGGCCAAAGCCGATCCGGAGGTTCTGGCGCATCTTCGGGATGTTCTGGGGGACATGGAGAGGCATGGGGCGATCGTCGAGGAGGCCTGCCCCGACCTGTCTGACCTTGCGCGCACCTATTACACGCTGCGCGGACTCGACATGGCGGTGACCGGACGCGGGACGCCAGACGATGTTGCGCGGCATTTCAAAAAGACCCGTGCGGATCATATTGCGTTCGGCCGCCGCCTGACTGCTGACGATATCGCCGATGCCGCGCTGGACCGAACGGTGATCTTCAACAATATGGTGGGGTTTCTCGACAGCTTCGATGTTCTTGCCTGCCCCACCGTCGGCTGCATGCCGCATCCAC
>CBFHRT010000089.1:0-3094 GCA_965658285.1 Puniceispirillaceae bacterium (SeqCode)
GCCAGGCCAGCCACCATAACTTTCTTGTCACGCGCGCCTCACATGGCGCGCCCTGACGGCAAGGGCCGCGACAGGGCGATTTCATTGTAAACAGAAAGATTGTAGGCAGGAAGGCCGGGAAATACATCTCTTACCGATGTGCCGGTCCGAATGGTGATCCCGGAGGGACTCGAACCCCCTACCTACAGATTAGGAATCTGTCGCTCTATCCTGATGAGCTACGGGACCACGCCTTTTCTATATGCCGGAATTCACCGCTGATTTCCAGACTTGGTATGCGGCCCGAAGACAGCGCGCGCAGGGCCGATAGCCACACCGCTCGGCTTCTGATCGGCTGGCGAAGAAAACCCTGTTGCCGCGTGCCAGCCGCCGCCCGGCCCGGCAGTCCAGACGCCCGAAGATCCTCAACCGCCGGTTGCCGGCAAAGGTCAGCCGCCCGTCGCGGATCATCCGGTGCAGCGCTGCCTCGTCAATGTCATCATGCCGGATCACGCCAGATCCTGCCGTGTCATGCCGGGCCCGGCGATCTCGGATTCCGTCTGCGGAATGGTGTCACACCGCGCCGATTCCCAACCGATAATGGCCTGTTTGCGCGCCGGCCCCCACATATAGCCGCCAGACTCGCCGCTCTGGCGAATCACCCGGTGACAGGGAATCAGCCAGGCCACCGGATTGGCGCCGATGGCGGTGCCGACGGCGCGGCCGGCGCCGGGCCTGCCAATGGCGGCGGCAACATCGCCATAGCTTGCCAGCCGCCCCATCGGGATTCGCAGCAGCGCTTCCCAGACCTTCATCTGGAATGGGGTGGCGCGCAGATGCAGCCGGATTTCGGCCGGCGATGACCAATCATGGTTCAGCGCCGCCAGCGCCGCCACCGCCGCCGGATCCATCCCAACCGGGCTTATACCTGCCTTGTTTGTCGCGGCCGGAGATATGTCGGCGTCCGGAAAGACGGTACGAAGCCGGGCAAGGGCGGTGCCGCGGGCATCACCACCGCCATCATTCGCCTCGTCACAGAAGGCAAGATGGCAGACGCCGCGGTGCGTGGCCGCGATAATCACCTCGCCAAACAGACTGTCAGCGAACCCATAGCGGATCTCGAGGCCGGCCCCACCGCGCCCATATTCACCCGGCGTCATCGCCTCGATCCGCACAAACATGTCATGCAGGCGGCCGGGCCCGGACAGGCCGGCCTCATAGGCGGCGTCAAGGCAGCTGGCCCCCTCATGGCGGAGCAGCGCGCGGGCGTGATCAAGGCTGAGATAGCGGGCGAACCCCTTTGGGCTGACGCCGGCCCAGCGGGTGAAGAGCCGCTGGAAATGGAACGGGCTGAGATGCGCCGCCGCGGCGACCTCGTCAAGCGCCGGCGCGTCGCGATAATGCGCCGCGATATAGGCGATGGCGGCCTCGATCCGCTGATAGTCGATCCGGGTCTGGTGGGTTCGAGTCTGGTTCTGCATCGGGGTCTCCTGCCGGGGCGGCGCTGTCAGGCAACGTCACCCGGCAAGACTAACGGCTGGTAACCAGCCATATCGACCCGTTTCTTGCGGAGTTTTGGGGGAAAGATGCCCCCCTTTTACGTCACCTGCTGGCGCAGGACGAATTTCTGGATCTTGCCTGTCGAGGTCTTTGGCAGCTCGCCGAACACCACCTGCTTTGGCCGTTTGAAGCCTGCCATCTGCCCCCGGCACCAGTCGAGGAATTCCGCCTCGCCGATATCCTCGCCAGGCTTCAGCTCGACAAAGGCGCAGGGCACCTCACCCCATGTCTCGTCAGGCTTTGCCACCACCGCCGCCGCCGCGACCGCCGGATGACGATAGAGATACCCCTCGACCTCGACCGAGGAGATGTTCTCACCGCCCGAGATGATGACATCCTTCAGCCTGTCCTTGATCTGGATATAGCCATTCTCATGCCACACCGCGGCATCGCCGGAGAAGAACCAGCCATCGCGGAGCGATTCGGCGGTCGCCGACTCATTCCGGTAATAGCCCTTCATCACCGCATTGCCGCGCAGCACGATCTCGCCCTGCGTTTCGCCATCGCGCGGCACCATCTCGCCTGTCTCGGTGTTCATCACCGCCGCGCCCTCATGCATCGGGAAGGACACACCCTGCCAGCTCTGCAGGTCGGCCTGTTCATCAAAGGACAGCGCGTCCCATTCCTCGCGCCAGACGCATTGCGTGACATGGCCATAGGTTTCGGTCAGCCCGTAGACCTGCATCACCTCGAAATCCATCTCGGCCATCTTCTGCAGGATCGCCGCGGGTGGCGGGGCACCGGCGGTAAAGGCCTTGACCCGGTAATCCAGCTTCGGGCGCATCTCCTCGGGCGCGTTGACCAGCAGGCTGAGGACAATCGGCGCGCCGCCGAAATGCGTTACCTGATGCGTGCCGATGGCGCCGAAAATGGATTCGGCGCTGATCTCGCGTATCAACACGATCGTGCCGGCCATCATCGTCATCGTCCAGACATGGCACCAGCCATTGCAGTGGAACATCGGCACGATATAGAGATAGGTCGGATGCTGTGGCAGCTGCCACCCGGTGGCGGTGCCCATGCTCATCAGATAGGCGCCGCGGTGATGATAGACGACGCCCTTTGGCCGGCCGGATGTCCCGGAGGTGTAGTTCAGCGCCAGCGCCTGCCATTCATCGGCCGGCATCTGCCAGTCAAAATCAGGATCGCCGCTGGCAAGGAAACTCTCATAATCCTCATCGGCAAGCGGCGGCAGATCGCCCATCGCCGGATCGCGGATATCGATCACGCGGATGCGGGCGCGCACCTCGGGGTCCAGCGAGTCCAGCGCCGGGCGCACCGTCGGCGCGAAGGCGGTGTCGGTGATCAGCACCCGGCAGTCGCCATGTTCGAGGATATAGGCGATGGTCTCGGCCTCAACACGGGTGTTGATCGAATTCAGCACGCATCCCGCCATCGGCACACCGGAATGCGCCTCGAACATTTCCGGCGTGTTCGCCGCGATCACCGATACGGTGTCGCCGATTCCATAGCCGGCCTTTGTCAGCGCCGATGCCAGTCGCCGCATACGGGCATAGCTCTCGGCCCATGTATAGCGCCGCTCGCCATAGATCAC